>CALMPX010000328.1 GCA_937871355.1 uncultured Bdellovibrio sp. | reverse complement strand
TTAAATTATTTAGAATAGTGTGTTCAGACTGTCCATTCCCAATCGACATCGAATCCGTATTAAAGATCGTTTTCGGAACAATTTTCGAAATCATTTCTTCTAAAGTGTTGAAACCGAGTTCTTTAAGCATAGATTTTTGATCCGATGGATTCGGACCAATATGACGTCGTGTAAATTCTTGGTTAGTTTCTAAATAATTTTTCATGCGATAATTCTTTGCCTAATGAGTACGTTAAAGCGAACAACTATTTTTTAGCTGCAGATTTTTTCTTAGGAGCTGTTGCTTTTTTAGCAGCCGGTTTTGCTTTAGCTGTAGCTTTTGTTTTGATTCCTGCTTTAGCTTTAAGAACTTTTTCTAATTTAGAACGTTCAGCTTGAGCTTTCTTTTTATATGTATTTAAGTTTTTTTCTACATCAACTGCAGATTTTTTTAATTTAACGATGAAAGCTTTAGCTTCTTTTTGAAGTTGACCTTCTTTAGCAGCCACTTTTTTTACTAAAGTTTTATAAGTTTTGACAGCATCTTCTTTAGTCATGTGTTGCATTTTAGATTGGATATCTTTTGTTGCAGACTGAACTTCAGAGATCACCATTTTTACTTTAGGATCTTTAGAAAGTTTTTCGATCAAATCTTGAATTTTCTTTAAAGCCATTTTTCCTCCTAGGAAATTGAATTCGTTTTTGTTTAAATCTGAGTTTTAACTCAGATTTGTAAAGACATTCAATTTATAAACAATTGCCGATTAAATCACAATGTAAAATTGAAATTTTCAATCAGGGCCCCAGGTAACTTGTATGCGCCGAGGTAACGTTTTTGGTAGGTGGCTGACTCTACGAACAGTTCTTGATGAGTTGTTAAATCGATTAAATGGCTTCCGAGTAGGTTGAACATGCTGTCATCGAAGCGTAAATCCTGAATGGGGCCCTTGATTTGTCCTTTTTCGACCCAGAAACAGGCATAACGAGTCATTCCGGTCATGCGAGCCGACTGGACATCACTCCAGTTGATATAATGTAAATTTGATAAATAGAGTCCCGTATCTAATTTTTTAAGAATATCGGCTTGAGCCAATGTGCCAGGCTTAATTTCCGGAGAACGCAGTCCTTCGCGTGGTTCTGCTTTATTGGATGAAACGCCATACTCTTTAGCTGTCGCTGTACTGGTGAGTAAATTCATCAGCTTTCCATTTTTAATCAATTCTAATTCTTTGTCAGCCACTTCGCCAATTGAATTGAAGGCGGGCACATAGCCTAACCCTAAATTTTCGATGAGGTTTAGTTGAGGTGAAAGACTGACTTCATTTTGTTGCAATTTTTGAAAGGGCGAGCGCCCTTGGCGTAAGGCACTGTAGCTGAGCGAGCCCCAGCTCATCATGCCAACGATTTCAAAAAGAGCCATAGGTTCCAAATAAACACGATATTTTCCTTTAGGGACATTGACCGTGGGTTGATCCAGTAAATTTAATTTATCTCTGGTGCGACCAATATTTTCGCGCAAATCTTTTTCATTCCATTTTTCACAGGAAAAAAAACCTTTAGCCGCTTTTGGTCCATTGTAGATTGAATAATCAAGGAAGAAAAAATCATTTTCGAAATAATGAAATTGTCCCTTGGAATTGATAGAAACTTGACGAACAGGTCCCGAACAGTAAAGCCCGGCCATGTCTGTGCCTGAAAATGATTCCGTGATTGTTTTCAACATCGCTAAATCATCAGGACGTTCTACTTTTTTGATAGATTCAGATACGCCATGATTTTCCATGGCGACATACTGTGGATAAATATCTGTTAACGGAAGTTGTGCGCGGCAAATCTGAAGCTCTTTCAAAATGCTCGCGGTATCGATCGATTGATCTAAGCATAAATTCAAGGTGAATTTTATTTTACGTTGATCTTTTTGGTAGGTGACGACGACTTCGTGTTGATGCACGGTCGTATTCTGTCTGACTTTCGCTTGGCTAAAGCGAATGAACTGACTTTCTTCTGAATGAACAAAAAGACTCAGTTCTTCATCGAGGGTCAATTTTGAGAAAATATCTTGAGATAAAGTTTTTAAATATGTTTTCAAATTAACCACCGAACACCTCGATATTTTTAAATAAAGCATAAGGTGATGAGTGCCCTACGCGAATGATTTGGCTGGGTTCACCTTTACCGCAATACGGAGACCCATAGGTTTCAGGCTGATTGGTTAAGCCGGCTAAACTATTCCAGAAAGGAACAGTGACGCCGCGGTAGTTTGGGTTTTTAAATGTTTGACCGAGTTTCCCATTTTTAAATTCTTTGGCATATTCGCAGCCAAATTGAAATTTACGACGGTAATCATCAATAGACCAAGAGCGATTAGCAAACATAATAATGCCATTTTCAACTTTTGAAATCATTTGATCTAAAGTCAGATCGCCACCTTCAAGATTGATATTCGCCATGCGGTCAATCGGTGCACGATTCCAAGAACTCGAACGAGAATTAGCTACGCCGGAAATTTGCGTTCGCGCTTGGCTTTCTAAGCTACCCAATGCGGCCAGCAAAACACCATCTTTAATCAGATATTTTTTCTCAGCGGGATTTCCCACTTCATCAAATTTGTAACTGGCCATTTCATTGGGAACCGTGGGATCAAAGACCACGTTCATCATGTCGCTTCCGTATTTTAATTTCCCGAAATCAGATTGTTGAACGAAACTCCATCCCGCAAAATTTCTTTCATCACCTAAAATACGATCTAATTCGAGAGGATGACCGATGGATTCATGGATCTGTAACAACATTTGATCCGGAGACAAGATGAGATCGCGGGTATCGCTAGGACAATTTTCCGCTGTGAGTAATTCAATGGCTTCACGAGATAAAATTTCACACTCATGCAAAGCGCGTGAAACATCAAAGTATTCGGCACCAATTTGTTGGCAGTTGCCTCGTCCACCATGGAAAGAACGCGTTTGAGATTCTCCGTTATCCTGAGCTGTGGCTGAAAACGAACTGACCACAATATTAAAATTTTGTTCGAAAGAACTGCCTGTCGATGAAAGATAATTTTGTTCAGTTTCAATCACCATGGCATCAGAAACCGCACTGATAATTTTTTCATTTACTTTGAGTTTTGATGACGTCTGTTTTAAAAAATCGTAAATTTCCGAAATTGAAATTTGATCTAAAGCTTTTTGACGACGAGACGTGTAAGATCCATTTGATTTAGGACGAACCGATAAATCGAAACGATGAACTGGAATCCGTGATGAAGCCTCTGTCATGGCTTTGGCTTGCGCGAACGCGCGCTTGATGCCAGCTTCAGTGATTTCACAGGTTGCTCCGTAACCAATATGTCCGTCTTTCATCATTTCAATGGTGAGCCCACTATCAATACTGGTGCTGATGTCGTCGGGTTTTCCGTTACGAACTGACAGATCCCGTGTTTTTTCTGTGACAGTTTTAAACGCGACGAAATCGGCTTCATTTTTTAAACTTTTAAATAAATTTTCAATTTGTGTTTGCATAGCCTATGAATATACGCCATCTTTTTTAAATGAGCAAAAGCAGAGAATTATTTCTAAAACAACACTGGGCGAAATATCCGGAAACACCTCGTGGTGCATTACGATTTGGTCGTGTTCATCAGATGCGGGTAGGCAATTATAACCTTGCAGATTGGGTTGTTCCTGAAA
>CALMPX010000327.1 GCA_937871355.1 uncultured Bdellovibrio sp. | reverse complement strand
GCAAAAAGTAACGGCCTACCTTAACGACTAAGCTTTCGCTTCGTATGCTTTTCTTGCTTTTTCTTCATCTAGATATTTTCGAGTTGCATCTGGTAATTCTCTCCAGATTTTGACCGCGAAAAATAAACCGACTAATGTGAATGGAATAAGGAATGACGGCCACAGAGCCCAAGTTTCCTTTGTGATAATCGCTCCTAACACGAATTCTTGAAACGAAGATCCTAGTTTAGAAAAACCATCAGCAACTCCGGTAGCAGTGGCCGCGGCTTTACGTCCTCCGAAATCAGCTGTGGCCGTTCCCGACATGATCGAATGAACACCGATAACAGCCATCATAATAATTAAAGCACCTACACCCATAACCACCGGTGAATTTGTAAAAACAGCTAACAACATAGCAATGGCCGCTATAAACATCACGGCTTGTGCGATACCTGCCACCGGAGCACGACGGGAATGGAAGAATTTATCAGACGCCCAGCCCGCCAAGAATGCACCTAAGATACCTGTTGCTGCAGCCCATAGACCCCAATTGGCCATAACATTTTCTAATCCTAAACCTGTTTCTTTAGCGTAAAGACGGTACCACTTCATAACACCATCACGCAAAATACCTGAAGTGAATTCGATAATACCGATCATGATAATAATTTTATTTGTGAACACCATTTTAATAACAGAAAGCCAAGTTATTAAGGCATCATGAGCCCCTCCGTGAGAAGCATCATGGGTATGAAATTCGTTCAATCCAGCTTCTTCTGGGGTATCTTTGACGAGGAAAAAATCCAAAGCCGACCAGATCAATAATAAAATAGCCGGAACATAGAAAATAAGCCAATAAGCAGAAACAGGATTCGCCGAGATTCCAAAAATAGAATCTAAAACACCGTGTAAGGCGTTCGGTGCTTGGTCAAATTTGTGATTCACAGCTTTTGCTAAGGCATCCGTCCAGTCGAACGCAAAGTAAACACCTAATGAAATTAGTGTTCCGAAAATCGCACCGAAAGTTCCGCGTTCACGAACGTGGAACCAAGATGATTTAACTTTAATCGTTGAAATTGCACCGAAAGATTGGAAAAGCATATTCAATGAATAAAGAATCGTTAAGGACATTACGAGATCTATTGAAGTTTGACCCATCAAACTCAGATAGAGAACATATCCCATAAGACCATTGAATACCGCTGCGCCAAGACTTGCGAGAATCATTCCTTTTTTACCACCCAATTTGTCAACAAGTGGACCTGAGATAAATAATGAAAGAGCGTAAATGAAAAAACCCATCCCTGAGATCTGACTTTTTTGAGCTTTTGTAATAACTTCCGCTGTAGCCAAAGTATCAAGATTGTAACGAGCAAAATAAATAAAAGCGTAGGTCATGCCCATGGGGAACCAACTGACGAATCTTTTTATCATGAATGATTTACTGTGGTTCATCGGATTTCGCATGAAATACAGTGTGATTATATAAGTTAACAACATCGCGACGATCAGTAATTGCATAAGAACCTCTTTAGTATTTTGTGGTTTATGAAACGCAGGCTATTTGTACGAACTAGTTACATGGGAAGATCTGCAACTGCAAGAAATTACTCAAGAAAAGGATTTCCTCACCAAATCCTAATAGTTCCAATTCTCATTCATTTACCCAGCCCAATTTTAAGCTGCTGATTCTATTCTCTTTTTTTTAAACACTCAATCGACTCACATTTTATAAGAACTTAAAAAAAGAGCATCTATAACGGTGGACTTCTTTATTTTATCGAGTATCTTCCCTTTATCATGCACCACCAGACGCAACCCGAGATTAAAAAAGCCGTACTCATTGGGATTCAACTGCCTAAAGTATCTGATAGTGAACTGCACAGTTCACTCGATGAACTCACGCGCCTTGTAACGACTTTAGGATACAAAGTCGTCGGACGACTTACGCAAAAAAGAACATCTGATAAATCCAATACCGTTTTAGGTGATGGAAAATTAAAAGTTTTAGGTCAATGGACTGGTGGTACGGGTAAAATTGCCGCTTTGTTCGTTCGTAAAAAATCAAAGGCGGCTTTGAAGTGGGACGAAGAAGCTGACGATAGCCTAGAAGATGAAGTCCCCACTTCTGCTGCAGAAGAAGAAATAGATGAAGAGGCCTCTCCTGAAATCACCGAAACAGCTGATGTTGTTATAGTTGATACGGATTTATCACCCTCTCAATTAAGAAATTTAGAAAGTGCCAGTGGCGTTCCCGTTTTAGATCGCACCGGAGTTATTATTGAAATTTTTAGCCGACATGCCCGAACCAAAGCAGCTCGCTTGCAAGTGGAAATTGCCCGTTTAGCCTATGTCGCTCCTCGCTTACGGGAATCCACGCAAGGTGAACAACAAGGTGGAGGCGGAAAAGGGGCCGGCGAAACCAGTCTGGAATTAGACAAACGTAAAATCCGTGACCGCATTAAAGAATTAAAAACAGAATTAGCCTCGATCGGAAATGAACACGAAGTTCGCCGGGCTCGTCGCGGCCAAGAACTGAGCGTGGCTTTAGTGGGTTACACCAATGCCGGAAAATCTTCTTTAATGAGGGCCTTAACGGGCAGTGATATTCTCATCGCCGATAAATTATTTGCGACTTTAGATACAACCATTCGCCCGATGTATCCTGAATCAAAACCAAAAGTTCTTATTTCAGATACGGTTGGATTCATTAAAAAATTACCACACGATTTAGTGGCTTCGTTTAAATCAACTCTGGCTGAAGCTTTGCACGCCTCATTATTATTATATGTCGTCGATAGTTCTGATTCCTCTTTTAGATCTCAATTAGAAGTGACTCAGACCGTTTTAAAAGAAGTGGGCGCTACGGAAGTGCCGCATCTCTTGGTTTTAAATAAACGGGATAACTTGTCCGATGAAGAACAGAACTCTTTGATAAAAGAATTTCCTGAAGCCTTTATGTTGTCGACTCGTAATCCGGATGATCTTGAAAAATTGCGTAGTAAAATATTAAGTTATTTTG
>CALMPX010000326.1 GCA_937871355.1 uncultured Bdellovibrio sp. | reverse complement strand
TTCTCAGCTTCTAATTGAATTTTGGCCGCATCAATTCCTTGAATAATAGTATCTCCGTTATCATACAAAGTGGCGTAGTAAGCTGCGGTTAAAATACCGGCTAATAGTGCCACACGCGCCAACGACAATCCGCCGATAAGACTAATGATTTTTTGTAATGGCGATGTTTCGTTCATTACTCAGCTCCTTGCACAGGAGGAGGCGGCGTCGGCGGAGATAGGGATGGGCTCTTTTCAGGACTATGACCTAATTCAGCAGATCCATTATCGATCAACTGTTTACCATCAACAAAGCTGGCTTTCATATTGAAAGACTGCAACTGGAAGTTGCTTTGTGTGTTTACTTTTCTTTCAATCGATGTCGTTATAACGTCTTTTAAATAAGTCGTTGCTGATAGACGATTGTTAAATTCATTCACGTCACTCATTGATTCAGCTTCACCTTTAATTTCAATCGAGGCCTCGTTCACATTAATACTATTCAACCAAACTTTTGTACTTACGGTCTCACGCATTTTATTAATCAAATCAACTGATAATAATCTTTCTTTTTGAACTTTTTGTAAAAACTCAGTTTGACCGTTAATTCTTTTTAAATCTTTTTCGTATTTTTCAATTTCTTTTTTCAAAGAGTCCATTTTAAGATTAAAAGTCGACGCTTCGTTGATTTCAGCTTGAATACCCGCCAAATTGGCTTGAAGCTCAGGAATTGTTACAAATTCATACGCGTATAGAGCGGCTATCCCTAATATCATCACGAGCAAGTTTTTAAAAAAACTTGTTTTAATGTTATTAAGATCTTCGGCCATCTGAATACTTTCAGATGATCCGGATCCGAAAGACTTGAGTAAGTTAATCTTGATCACGAGTCACCCACCTCACGTAACGCTAAGCCTAACGATACAGCCAGGAAGGGTGAAATTTGTTCTAAGTACTGAGGGCTAAATTTTTTATTATTCGCTTTAATTTTAATTAACGGATTTAAAACTTCAAAATTAATTTTAAGCACTTCCGATAAGTGATTAATCAAGCCGTCCGTCAAGCTAGCACCGCCGGTGAAAAAAGCTTTCGAAATTTGAAAGTCACCACCAGAAGCCGAGTAAAAATCAATACTGTTACGAATTTCTTCAGTCACATGTTCCAAAGCCATGTTCATAAATGTTCGTGTATTTTCTGGAACATCAGCCCCTTGCACATGAGACAATTTTAAAGATTCAGCTTCTTCTAGCGTGACGCCCATATTTTTACAAATTTCATTGGTAAAATGAAATCCACCTACCGGTATATCGCGTGCAAAAAGAATTTCACCTTGAAATACAACGACAAACTGAGTTGAGTTAGATCCAAAATTAAATAATCCGACTGGTTCATTTAATTTTCCATAATTGAATTCAAAAATATTAGTTAAAGCAATACTGCTGACATCAATAATAGATGTTTTTAAGTTTCCGTAAGTAGCCACTTCAATATACTTTGTAATCAAATCATTTTGACCCGCTACAATAAGAATATCCATCTGATCCGCCGAAGAAGAAAATGGCAAAACATGGTATTCGATTGTCACTTGAGAGATGTCAAACGGAAGGTACTGTTGCGCTTCGTATTTTATTTGTTCTTTGAGAGCCTTCGCATCGACTTTCGGCATGGAAATTTTCTTCACAATAGAAGTTGAGCCCCACATTCCGATACAGGCATTTCGACTATTA
>CALMPX010000325.1 GCA_937871355.1 uncultured Bdellovibrio sp. | reverse complement strand
AAATGTGATGAATAATATGCACTCTTTCCTCGGCGCGCCGACTTTGACTTTTGATTTAGGTCAAAACTTCGGATCACAAAATATGAATACTCCGGCGCAGACTATGCCGGCGATGACACAAGAACAAATGATGTTGATGATGCAGCAAATGCAAGCGCAAATGCAGCAACAAAACATGCAACAGGCGATGCCAGTTGCGCCGGCTCCGTTTGTTCAAAACCCAGAACCCGTTCACGTATTACCTAAAATTGAAAATGTGCAAGAATCTGTAAAAACTTTTGCAGCTCAAGAGACGAATATCTCAAGCAAGGTCGATTCAGCTCCAGCTATCGAGCCCCAGTTTTCTCAAGATTTTTCTTCAGCGGTGTCTCCCGTAGCAACTAATACGATGGAAAATACCACATCAACGGCGCGTGACATGTTACTAGCAAAAGCGAAAGCTTTCCGTGAAACACAACAAGGTGCTGTAGGTAGCGTGATGAGTAACGCCACAGAAGAAAAATCTTTTCATCCTGAACAGTTGTCTATGATGGATGATCAAAAGCAAGTTGAAGACGCCAAAAAAATGGCTCGTGATATATTAGAAGTGCCCGCTTTTATTCGCAGAAAACAAGGATTTGATTTACAGTAAGGATCGTTTTTGAAATCTTGGTTTATATCTGATCTTCACTTGAAAGATATTAATGAACGCAACAGTCAAATACTGTTGCGTTTTTTATTGCAACTGAATCTAGATCCGCAAAAAAATCAACTTTTTTTAATGGGAGATATCTTTGATTTTTGGCTTTCAAACGGCCAAGCCTTTCAAAAACAATATCAAGTTATTATTGATGAAATCGTTAAACTTAAAAAAAATGGCGGAAATGTCTACTACTTCGAAGGAAATCACGATTTCCACATCGATGTCTTTTGGACAAAAAAATATGGTATTCCGGTTATTGAAGATTTAGCTTTTTTTAAAATCGGAAACTTTGAGACTCGTTTAGAGCACGGAGATTTGATTAATCCTCATGATCATAAGTATCTAGAATATCGTGCGTCTATCAGACACCCTTGGGTTGAAACTTTAGGTCATATGTTGCCAGGGTTTTTTTTAAAATGGCTCGGTGAAACACTCAGTGCAAAAAGTCGAAAGAAATCAAAAAATTATTCAATTCATAATCAAAATGAAATTAAACAGATGATTCGCATTCATGCCGAATCGGTCTACAAAGAAAAGCCATTTGATCTCATTATTGCAGGTCATATGCATGTGCTTGATGATTACGTTTATAATGCGAATGGAAAAACAGTGCGTTCGATTAATCTGGGAACATGGCTGAATAAGCCGATCGCCTTAATGGTCGAAGCTTCAAATATTGAATGGGTTGAGCTGAGTTAAACTCATCGTCATTCATATAAAAAATGTTTACTTCAAGTTTAAAAATGACTAGAGTATTTACTCAAGTGCAAAATCAACCAGAAGGAGTTCGCATGAAATTATTAATATTAGCAGCCTTACTATTTAGTTTACCGACTTTAGCCGCGGATTTTAAAATGTTGGACATTAAGTCTAACGTTGACGGCGACCTGACAGCGACGCTTGTTATTCAAGTTAACACTGATTCAACAATAGAAAATGTTGTTTATAATAGTCCAACCAAGCCGACGCAAACTTGGTCCGTGGCAGATCTTAATAATGATAAAGTAACGATCATTAAAAAAACGGGAGTCGCAGTCGTTGAAATTTCAGCGGAAACGCTAACAAACAACAGCATGTACTTTAATATTACTTATCTTTATAAGTACGCTTTAACCGGAAGTGATCGCCGTTTAAAACAATTGAAAATGTCTTATGTCGCTCCAACTGATTTATATGAAACGATGGATATGGATACGCAACAGATTGTAACAAATGCTTTATTCGTCGCTCGTATGGATGGCGGCAAGCAAAAAGGTATTGATCATATCGAGACATGGTAATCTCTGTCGGGGCATAATACGTCTAGTTTTCATATAAAACGTCTCAATAAAAGATAGTTAAAGTGTATAACTTTTAGCTTTTAAACAAATAAAAATAGTGCCAGAATATGACTATGAATAATACAAAAGGATTCTCATTAATAGAAATGCTTATTGTTATTGGTGTGATGTCTATTGGTATGGTAGCCATGATAACCTTTCAGGATAATCAGTCTAAGGCGACTCGAGACATAGACCAAAAAAGTGAAATGAGTTCGACTCAGCAACTCCTGAGTGAACTATTGAAAGATAAAGACGATTGTTACTCGACTTTTAGAAATGTGCCTTTCGATACGATTATTGCGAGTAGTACGCCTGAGTACTCGTTGAAAGCGTTAGATCCCAATTTTAGTTGGAAACGTTCTGCTCTTAAAACCGTTGCGTCAGCCGACGCTCCTGTTTTATGTGGCGATAGAAATTTAAGTAATCCCCAAGGGTGCTGGGCTATTTCTGGCAGCAATCAAATCAAATTTGATTCATCGACGACATTTACTTGTAGCAGTAGTCTTAATTGTTCAACGACGACAGGCTTAGCTTGTTATCTTCTTTTTCCGGGCTTGAGCTGCGCAACGAATCCTCCTCAAAACCATAATATTTTGAGTATAGGTCACGAACTTGAAAAACAAGTTAAAATTTCAGATTTGGTCGTTGGCGTGGATAATTTCTCTGGTAGTACACTCGATGGAACCTTCGCCATCAATTTTGATAAATCCAATAAACACATTGGATCGAGCAATGCAAAACGTTCTGTTCCGATCAGATTTGAACTGGATTCTAATAAAAAATTACTCAGTTGCGGTTTAGGTGGCAATAATCTCACTTCATCAGAAATCTGTAGTACGATGGGTGCTGTTTTTAATTCGAGCACGAAGAAATGCGAAACCTCGCCATCGAATGAGCTTCAAGCGCGACAATACGCCTGTAAGAATGAAGGCGGACGTTTGGTCAATTCACAGTGGTGGACGGGCAATAGTGCGGCCGCTGATTGCTCTTTAGATTGGTCGGGGAATGTCCCTGAAGGATGTCGTTGCTTGAAAAGCCTGGCCGAACGCAGAATCGTCAGTTTTAAAACAGGCAACTATTATAATCGAAGAAATGGATACTATGGTTTCCAGGATGAAAATGCCATTGATATTCCCCATACTCAGTTAATGTTTCCACCGATCAATATTTGGAGTGATCACTCAGCCCCGAGCGAAGATGAATCAAAAGGTATTTTTAAACTGCAGCCTTTTTCCTGGTCTAAAAATATTTTAAACCCCACTGGAACAGAAACAAATGAAAGATTTTACCATATTAGTGGGCAGATTTGTGGTCGAAATAAAACTGATTTCTATATGAAAATGACGACAACAATTTGTATGGAGTTCAGGACTGGAGTCATGGATTGCTGGTCGACGGGGATACCCGGCCTAACGCTATCTTATAATAATCCTGGGGAACCGAGCGTGATTCTTCCGCCAAAAGATATCATTAACAACTATAGCGAAGGTTGCGTTCAAGTTAAAGGCGACTGGTTTTCTCAGGCACCGGCGGGACCTACCATATACTTATCAGCTTGGGCCGTTGCTCACAATCCGTCGTCAAGCCTCCCCACCGCCTCCGCCACCGTCAATGGTAATTTTGCAATCACATCGGTTCGGCTGGATACCACGGTCTCTATGAATACACTCTTTCCCTACACGACGCTCTTCCGATCACGGAAGAGCGTCGTGTAGGGAAAGAGTGTACGCAAAAATCGCGCCGGGCCTGCCG
>CALMPX010000324.1 GCA_937871355.1 uncultured Bdellovibrio sp. | reverse complement strand
TGCCAGTGAAATTCGTATGCATGTTCGTTTGCTCGATAAACAGCGATTATTACAGCAAGAATGCTTAAGCAAATTAGGAGTCAATCTTATCCATAGTTGCTTTTACAAAACGTCGAATTCGAACGATTTCACAGCGTCAATTTTTGATCAATTGAAATTAGGATCAATTTCAGTTGATGCGATTCATTTTGAAGGACCGGCCTTTACTAAGTTTGATCCACTTTATGTGAATCTTTCACTCATTCAAATGGGCTGGTCAGAAGCTATCTTTATCAATACAAAAGGTGAGGTTGAAAACACCGGCGATGCTCTATGGGATAAAAATATTTTTATTCAACGAGCCTCTTATAAGCCAGTCACGACAACTCATTTAGATATCGCCTCTCGTGGGGTGAAGCATTTTGAACAAGAATTTAAATTAAAATCATCCGACGTGACGACGATCTTTGAATTCACTTTAGATAATCGTTTGAAAAATGAAAAAGTTTCCATTGAAGAAGCCCTGCAAAAAGTAAGAATGATACTCGCTTTAAATCTTCCCGTTCTGATTACCCGTTTCCCCTTGTTCTACGAAATGAAAGAATTTATTCGGCTTGCTTCCAACAAACCACTGGCGATTGTCATCGGCGCGACTCATCTGGATAAATTATTTGATGAAAAATTTTATTCTGACTTGAATGGTGGATTACTTGAAGGTATGGGAAAATTACTCGACAAATCGACCCGTCTTTACATCTACCCCCACAAAACCAAAGACATTTGTTTACTGACTAAAAGCTATTTTCCAAAACCAGCCATTAAACATATCTACGCTCATTTTATCGAAAATAAATTTATCCAAGATATCGCTGGATGTGATGAAATCGAAGAATTTATGCATTCAGAAGATATCATTAAAATGATCAAAGCTAAAAAGACAGACTGGAAAAAATATGTTCCTAGCAGTATTCATCAACTTGTTCAAAAAATGAATTAATTGACTAACCGACAACCGAATTTTTCACCTGTAAATTCGGTTGTGTTTTCGTCGCCGATAAAAAACGTCGTTGTAATTTTCTTCGTCCCATTTTCACCATCAGTCACGTGAATCTGTGGCATGATCGGCATGGTTAAAGCCACATCATCATAACAATCCTCATGCGATCGTCCCACAACAAAACGACATGAACAATACTCTTTGGCTGCGTAGCTACGAATGAGTAATGGCACTTTAAATAAGTCCATAATATGTAATTTTCCAGTCAAACCTTCTGAAGGCTTTGGACTTTTAAGCGCAGGATTTTTATGATCACCGGCTGTCGTATAAGCTCCCGCATCAGTTGAATTAATAAGATCTTTAACGGCAGAGAAAAATGTTTTCTTTTTAAATTTAGCACCTTTATCCATGGCTAAGCGAACGATAACTAATTTTTGTGATGGACTCGCTACAATAAGCTGGCCTTGATGACCTAAAAGCAAAATCGCATCGAGAGGTAGATCTTCGTATTCAGGTTCCAAACCGCGTCCTAAAATCGGAAGATTAGTCGTCGCTTGCATACTGTAAGCTCGTGCTGATGATGTTCCTCCGACAGCGATTTTATCGACTCCTGGGGCCACTGTATGCAATAATTTAATATAGAATTCAGGAATGATTTGTTTTCCATTCCATAGCCCGTTATTCATAATCAGTTGACCGATTTTTAAATAATCTGGCGCTGACATATAAATATAGGATGATCCTATAAAAATATTGTTGCGATCACGTTCGAAAGTGGCGTGTTCGATTCCCAAAGGTTTGAATATTTTTTCCCAGGGATAATTTTCATAAACCTGATCGTTATTGATCACTTTTTTCAGGATTTCCATTAATAAATTAGCATCACCACTGGAGTAAAAGAAATGATCTCCTGGCTTTACATTTTCACGTCGTGGTAAAGTTTTAACGTACTCTGTTGCTCCTAATCGAGCTCCATCCAGATACAACATCTTCACCACATCAGAACTGACAGGCAACCCAAAGTAATCTTCGCTGAAGTTAATTCCTGACGACATTTGCAAAACATCAATGATTCGAGCCGATCCCTTAAAATCAGGAATAAATTTTGAAACTTTATCTTCTATGGAAAATTTATATTCTAAACTAGCTTGACCGATCAAAAAACCAGTTATCGTTTTTGCCATCGACCAAGACAAATGCGGCGTGCTTGGAGTATATCCACGATTGTAATACTGATAAATAATTTTTCCATCTTTTTCGATGATGACCGCGTCCGTGTTTACGCCTTGTGGTTCTGTGATCGCTTCTTTGATCTGCGCCATGGATGACGCAGAAATTAGTAAGATAAAGAAAAATAGTCGTATCATTTTAATTTACTTATTTTAAATTTTCCAAATAAGCGATTAAAGTTTGAACCGGCTGACCATTACCACCTGCGCTACTTAATGCGCCGTCCGCACGATCGGTCCAAGCATAAATATCTAAATGAGCCCATGGAATTCCATGACAGAATTTTTCTAAGAACAACGCCGCAGTGATCGCTCCGCCGAAACCTTCTCCGGAATTTTTAAAGTCGGCAAAGTTCGAATTTAATGAAGACCAGTATTTTTGAACCAGTGGCATTCTCCAGTTAGGCTCAAATGCCATATCACCGGCTTCAAATAAGCTATCAGCTAATTCATCGTTATTAGAAAATAAACCAGCAACTTCTGCCCCCAAAGCCACTTTGATGGCACCCGTTAAAGTCGCCACATCAATAATCGCTGACGGAGATTCTTTGGCTGTTGCGGCGACACTCATGGCGTCGGCTAAAACTAAACGACCTTCGGCATCGGTGTTATCAATTTCAACAAGATGTCCTGCATGTGATTTGTAAACGTCACTGGGTCTCATAGCATTCGCATCAACTGAATTCTCGGCCAAAGCTAAATAGAAATCACAGGGCTTTTCAAATTCAGTTTGATCAACCCAATAAGCTAAACCTAAAACCGCTGCGGCTCCGCCCATGTCTTTTTTCATCAAGCGCATGGCTCCAGATGGCTTAATATCTAAACCACCTGTATCAAATGTGATCCCTTTGCCAACGAAAGCAATTGGCTTAACCGTTTTCTTTTTAGTGCCACCGCTTGGACGATATTTTAAATGAATCAACCGAGCCGTATGCGGAGCGCCTTGGCCTACCGCCACGAGAAGATTTAAGCCTTCTTTTTTACATCGGGCCGTATCCCAAACTTCGATTTGAGTATTTTTCGAAAAATCTAAATCTTTAATAATCGTTTTTTCAATGCTTTCAGGGTGAATGATATTCGGAGGAAGATTCACCATGTGACGCGCAATTTGCACCGCTGCCGCATTCTTTTGCGCTAATTCAATAAAATCGGCTCCTTGCTTGAGTCGAGCCGCTTGATCTACAAATGACAGCGTGATTCCTAACTGATAAGTGGTTTCATTCTTAAAAACTTGTAAATAATTGTACATCGACAATTCAAAACCAGTGGCCATTCCCAATAAATCATCTTCATCCATGTTGTGAACTTCGATGAAAATATTTTTCAGTTTCTGTGTACGAAACTGAGTCGCCAAAACTCCAGCACGATCACGAAGGCTGCCATAACCTGTTTCAAAAATAATCCAGGTTGGTCCTCGAACTCCAACAAAGTGAATCATTTTCTGCTCACTCTTTAAAAGATTCATTTCCTGATACGGTAATGATTCATTCTCGATGATATCTTTCAAGAGTGTTTTTGATTTTTTCAAATCCTTGGATGCCGTCTTCGGCTTCTTCTACCTGA
>CALMPX010000323.1 GCA_937871355.1 uncultured Bdellovibrio sp. | reverse complement strand
TTCTGCGACCAGTATCTGACCATATTTAAGAATTTCATATTCAGATGTTTTTGACTCTACTGTGTACTTTGATTCTTCGATGGCCATAGCTACTCTTGAAAATAAAAAAATGAATGCCGTTAAAAATTTCATCATATTAAAATCCTTTGAGCAAGTGCGGGGCCGTCTACTTAAGATCCTGTTTGATTTGAAAGCCTTATTTTGCATAAGTACACACAATCCTGCCACACTATGGGAAATTTACCCTTAATCATTCAACGATTCTAAATGCCTATTATAGACGAAGCTGCATTAAAACTAAACTCAAATCACGTGAAAATTTTCGAGCCACGTTTTCTAATTGTCCAACGATTTTAAAATCAAATTTTTCATGTAGCTTTATACTTGCTAAGTTATCCGCATCTATAGCAGCTATCATGTTTTGAACTCCCCGTTTCGAGGCTCGCTGAATCAGCTCAGAAAGTAGAGCTTGACCAATTCCTCGCCCACGAAAAAGTTCGTCGACATGCAAACTGTGTTCAACCGTTATCTTATAGCCAGAGGCCTTCCTAAAAGCACCATAGGACCCGTAGCCGATCACCGCTCCTTCGAATTCAACGACAAGAAATGGAATATGATTTGATTTCTTAAAATCAAAAATTTCCAGCCAGCCTTCAATTTGAGTGGGTTCTTCTTCAAATGTTGCCGTTGATCTAAGTAGAATTTCATTAAATATTCGATGTACTGATTCCATGTCAGATCGAACGGCATCTCTTATTTTAAAATTTAGTCTGGTCAATTCTGACATCGTTTTTGATTTCCGAAAGTAATTATCTTTCCCAAAGCAAAAAGCCAGACATTCGCTTAAAAGGGGCAGCCCATTTTTTTCCCATGACGAATTCAAAAAGTTTAAATATTTTTGGCATCGGCGTGGGACGCCCTAGTTTTTCAGAAATTTCAGTAAAATATTGCGATTGTTTTAAATGCCAACCACGAACACCGAAAAACCCCATCCAGTCTTCTGGATAAAATTGAAATGGAGTATTTTTCAAAATATCCATTCGCTTTGGATCTTTTAAATACCGATAGGATTTTTCCGAGATGTATTCACAAATCCAATATTTAAAGCTCGGGTATCGGATCAAGTCTTCTGACAAATCCGAAACTTGCTCCTGTGTTAGATAAGGTAAAACTCCTTCAGTGAGTACAGCCATCTTCGGATACTTGCGCGCAAGCTCTTCCAACAAAGATTGCCTCTGTACTCGGTCCGACAGATCAAGACCAATCGTTTCCAGTTTGCAACTCGGGCTGAATCCCTTAAGCTTTGATCGCTTGTGTTCGATGATGTGAGGAAAATCCACCTCAATCCACTGAACTTCAGCTGGTAGGTTCATGCGATAAGGACGGCTGTCGAGCCCAGCCCCCAGGTTTAAAAATGTGGTGACGCCCTTTGAAATCAGATCTTGTATCATCTGGTCAATGATGTAGGTCCGCATAACGACTGTCCAATGAGTCCACTTCGAAGCTTTTGATTGCATTCGCTCAACACTTAACGAACGATCACCCACCAAAATTCGAGCAAAAGAATCTTTGAACAAAGAATCGGAACGCTCGGATTCAATCGCGCGATAGTGCGCAACCCAAGCAGAGGTATCAGAAACATGTTGAATGAATTCACCCACAGGATGGCTCTCTTTTCTCACGGTAACTACAAATTACTACAATGCTTATATTTCCATGTACATTGTTAAATTATCAATCACTTTTCCATCTGACAATATGAAAGCTTTAGGAAATATCCCGCCTCGTATAAAACCTAAACTTTCATACATTTTTACTGCAGGAAGATTTTCGGTCATAACATCAAGTTCGATTATTTTAATTCCCGCAAATGTTTTCATGTTAGCGATAAGAACTTCCATTAACTTTTTTCCAAGGCCAAGACTGCGGTAATCAGGATGAATTGATACGCCTAAAGCAGCTCTGTGTTTGCGCTTAATGTCTTTGTAGCTGCCACCATTACAAAAACCGACGATCTTACCACTTTTATCATAAACCCCAATTATAACTGAAGTATCACTTTTTTCTGAATCCTCAATCCATTTAATTTGTAACTCCACACTTCTTGATCGAAATGATTCAGGCGTCGAAAGAATATACGGACTACTAGCGGCAATCTCTGCCATTGATTCTAAAATTAATTCAGCCTCGTTTGATTGAGGTGTTCTGAATATAAACTCAGTACCATTTTTATCTTTGATTATTGTTGGTAATTGAATCATCAAATAGCCTTTCTAACTTTATTTTTATGTCGGTATTATTTTTACTTTATACTCTTCAGACAAAGCTACGTACTGAACAATATCTTCCCATTTTCCTCTTAAAAATAAGCGCTTTTTACTAAAACCTTCGCGCCTCAACCCTACGCTCTTAGCTAAAGCAATTGATCGGGTATTTTTTGGCTCAATACCAGCCTCAACTCGGTGTAGTTTTAAATCTTTAAAAGCTATATCTAGTGCAAATTTCACGGCCTGCTTTCCATATCCTTTTCCCCAATGACTATTCATCAAGCTATATCCTAAATAGGCGTTCTGAAAGATTCCTCTTGAAACATCCATGATAGACACGTGACCCACCATTGTACCATCACGTAAAAATATTCCAAAAGAGTAATAAAAATCGTCTTTTCTGTTTTTAGCATGCATTTTAAGTGTTTTATTAAAATTCCTAAGTGTTAATTTTTTGGCATCACGTGGCTTTATGATGTCATATTTATTTCTTGGTTTCGCAGAAATGTTTAAGAAAGCATTTTGCCAAGATTTAAAATCTTTATTTTCATAGGGTCTGACTTCTAATATTTTATTGCTGCGTTTTAACTTATTCATTCCAGCTCCAAATAAACACACTTTTACAATTCTGTAGTTATTTTGTAGTGATTTGCAACCAACTACAGATGCAAACTACAAAATACTGCAAATCCCGTTATTTCGCGAGATAACAGAACATCATCAAATATTTAAAATACGATTTGTGGACTTTTAAGTTATTGAAATTACTCGAAATCAAATTTTAGAAAATTTAGAAAAAAATCATAAGAAATTTGGTAGGGGCGCAGGGACTCGAACCCCGGATCCTCCCGTTATGAGCGGGATGCTTTAACCAACTAAGCTACACCCCCACCGGAAATGTATTGTTAAAACTAGAAAAAGCTTATCAAAATAAAAAAAGGAGATCAACTGATCTCCTTTTTAAAATTCGTTATTAATATTTAAAATCTAGCTATCAACGAAAGTTTTAAGCTTATTCGAACGGCTTGGGTGACGTAGTTTACGTAACGCCTTGGCCTCGATTTGACGGATACGTTCACGGGTCACGTTGAAATCTTGACCTACTTCTTCCAAAGTATGATCTGATTCTTCACCGATACCGAAACGCATACGTAAAACTTTTTCTTCTCTTGGTGTTAACGTCGATAACACACGACGAGTTTGTTCCGCCAAGTTAATATTGACGATCGCTTCCGCGGGATTGATCACTTTTTTATCTTCGATAAAATCACCTAAGTGTGAATCTTCTTCTTCACCCACTGGAGTTTCTAAACTGATCGGTTCTTTCGCAATTTTTAAGACTTTGCGAACTTTGTCGACCGGCATATCCATTTTATCAGCGATTTCCTCAGGTGTGGCTTCACGACCTAATTCTTGAATCAACATACGTTGAGTTCGAACCAATTTGTTGATCGTTTCGATCATGTGCACTGGAATACGAATGGTCCGAGCCTGATCGGCGATGGCTCGAGTGATGGCCTGACGGATCCACCAAGTGGCATAAGTCGAAAACTTGTAACCACGACGGTATTCAAACTTATCAACGGCTTTCATCAAACCGATATTACCTTCCTGGATAAGATCCAAGAATTGGAGACCACGGTTGGTGTATTTTTTAGCAATGGAAACCACGAGACGAAGATTGGCTTCAACTAATTCTGATTTTGCCGCATCCGCTTCGCGCTCACCCTTCCAGATGGCCGTGTAGGTTTCTTGGATCCATCTGAAATTCATTTCCGTATCAACATGAAGACGTTTTAAACGGACTTCGGCTTCTTGAGCTGTGATGGTATAGGTACGGAATTTTCCATAACTGTGACCTGTTTCACGCGTCATTTTAGTTAATTCTTTTTCGTTTGTTTCAATCAATTTTAAACGTTCAACCATTTGTGCGACATCTTTAGAGAAAGTTTTTTCAACTCCGTCTTTGATGCGTTTTCTTAATGAACCCATGCGGTTCACTAAGTTTTTAAATTTAATCACAACGCGATTGATCGTTTTACGATTAAAGTTAATCGATTCGAAGTTGGCCATAAGGCCTTCATTGAATCCTTGAACTTCTTGAGTCAATTTAGCTTTCGCATCCGCT
>CALMPX010000322.1 GCA_937871355.1 uncultured Bdellovibrio sp. | reverse complement strand
AAGTCCGCCTTGAACGTCTTGAACAACTAAAAAAATCAGCATAACAAAAATAATCTATGATTAAAGTAAAAATAAAAGATCTGCAAAACGTTTTGCAGAAAGCAGCAGAAAACGGCTGCACCGAAGTTAAGCTTCAGCTATACGATAGCTGGCAGGATGTAGAGAAGGAACAATTCAAGCCTTCCCGGCCACCGCAGGATTATAAATTCGACGTTCGCTACTACAACACCGTTGAGTTTGAATTTGAAAAGGAAGGTGATGCGATAACGGACAGGCTCAGAACAAAAGTAGAAAATGACCTGCTGATCCTGCATGTAGAAATATCCGACCTGGAAACCCTGATGCAAAGTTTTGGCCTCGAAGAGCACTAATCAGTAAACTAAAAAATATGATAGTAATAAAAAATAATCCATTCGTATTCCTGGACAAATCCGGAATCGATCCTAAACTTCTAAGCGCTGATAGTCGTGAAGGTCTTGAGCTGTTTAAGGATACGATGACCGATTTTGAAATCATGCCCAATGACGAAAATTTAAAAAAGCAGGTTGAGGAAATTGGCAAGTCTGTTATCGAGATCCTGGAAAAGGACATCAAGCGCATTAAAGGTGAAGCCGTTGAAAGTGAGCAGGAAAATGAGAAGCACCAGGTAAAAAAACACCAATCAAAAAAAACGATTGAACGCACTGACCGAACCTTCGACGACCTGGAATTGTGCCGCCAGCGCCTTCGCGACGACCGCCGCCAGAAAGTAGAGAGCGGTGAGATTGCCAAGCCAAAAAAAAAGAATCTAACCACCAAGCTGCGGCTCGACCTGGTTAAAATCGTGATGCTTATTCCAAAAAGCCTGAAAGAGGATGCAGATGTAATTACAAAAACCAGGAAAGCAATTATGAAGTTTCTGAATGAACTAAAGGCTATCTGGGGACTTGATCGCATTAAACCTATTGAAGACGATCTGAACAAGCGCTTTGAAAAACTTGAAGACGAGGCCGACCGTCTCGCAGCCAACAACTAAATAACACATTCAATCATGAGTAATAATACGAAAGAGAAATCAGAGAGTAGCCGTGCGCTGGGACGCATTGCTTTATTAATGAGCGTGGGCTTCATATTCGATGTTGGCCAGGCGATTATTGTTTACAATTCCGGGAAAAAGGCCGAAGCGGTAACAGCTGGCCTGCCCTATAAATGGCAGGTGCCTAAAGGGAAAGAGCTTATGAAAACAACCGCCATCGTGCTTGTGACCTCATTAATTACTGGAATGATCGTGAACAGTGCTGAAAAGATGCTGTACAAAGAAGAAGAAAACCTTGCCTCCTTAAAAACCAATAAAACCACTTAACCATGAACAACGAAACATTATTTCCACAC
>CALMPX010000321.1 GCA_937871355.1 uncultured Bdellovibrio sp. | reverse complement strand
TGTTAAAATCTTGGCTAAAACTAAAATCTCAAGGCGGCTTTAAAAATTTCCCAAAGATTAAACAACAACCCCGCCTTTCACTTAAAAGTAAAATTAATCTTAAATCGGCTCAATCGATTTTGAGGTCGACATTAAAGTCTGAATCTAAAATGATTTATGCCTTCCAGGGACATTTGATCGAAGGAAAATCTTCAAAAAAATTAGTTCAACTGATCCAAGATTTAAACGTTGGAAAAGTTTGTCTTATTTCAGACTACGTTGATGCCAAAGATTTAATTTTACTTCAAGCGCTAGCTCAAACTGGAGCCTTTGCTTTATTATAGTTTATTTTTTTCCGTGATGAAGGCCGTTACAGTCATTCCCTTAACGGATTTAATTTGCAGAACGAGTTCTTGTTTTTGATCTTCAATAATTGTCAATTGAGTCTTACGGCTGACTGGTTTCGGCGTAACAAAAGAACAGACATCATTCGTTGCCGGCATTAAGACATTTTTACCTAAAACTTCTTTATAAACAGGCTCGTAGACAGTTAGTTTCCATTCAGAAACTTCACCGAGTTTTTTGCCTTGATCGAAAAGTACATGTGTCATTATGGGCCTGTCTGCCATCTTACCAGATGGCCATAAATTATTGTTCTAAAGATTTTTGAACTTTTTTATTGAGCTTATCAATCGACTCAGCCATACGGCGCTTGGCGTTTTTCCATTTGCTCTCGCCCGCTTTTTCCATTTCGTCCAGTTGAGCTTTCAACTTGTCACGATTTTGTTCATATTCCGTAATTGTTTTTTCTTGAGCCGCTGAGCTATGAGCTTGAGCCTTAAGCTTAAGTTCAGCTATTTTGCTTTCTGTTTCATTGAGCTTTATTTGCATGTCTTGTTTAAAAGTCTGGTAATCTTTTTTCAATCCTTTAACGGCTTCGGACGCCTGCAAGCCTTGAAATCCAAAAAACAAAACAAGACTCATGACGATACTTTTCATATTAAACTCCTTTTATTAAAACACTATAATCATTACTTAAGCTTCAATGACCATAACTTATATCATATTATCGTACAAGCTCATCTAAAAAACCACCAAATCGATCTTGTTATGCTTGTTCTGAATGACAATCTTTTGTATTCTTTCAACATGTCAGTTCAAAGTTGGGAACATTTTTTCAAACCTGAAGTCCGCTCGAGCGGCCGTAGCCTATTCAGCCAGGGAAAGGTTTCGATTCAACAACCTTCAGACACTGAAGTTGTCGCTTTCATCCGCGTTTCGGCTCCGCTTAAAGTGAGTCTCAAAGCTAAATCCATTAATAGCAAGACTTTGTATGCCGATTGCAATTGTCCGGCAGGCAAAAAAAATTTATTTTGCAAGCACATCTGGGCAGCCCTGTTAGCCACGGAAGAAAAAAATCCTGATTTTTTTGAGGACAAAACAGAACTTGAGAAAATGGAATCGATTTTAAAATCAACTACATTTAAGTCTCAGCCAACTGCTCAAACAAAAGCCTATGAAGAAAAACAGGCCGCATTTAAAGAAAAGCAAACAGCTTATAAAGAGCAGCAAAAAGAAAAACAATCACTTCATCGTAAAATACAGTATCAAAAACAAAAACTCCGAATGAATGAATTTAAAAACAAGAAAAAAGGCGTCACTCAGAATGTAGAAGAATTCCCATCTGATGTTGAGCAGGCTTTAGTTTTTTTCTCTCAAAATGGATTTGAACTTCGCGATTCGATGACTAAAGAAATGATCAGCTCGGCGAAGAAAAAATTAGCGCGCATTTTTCATCCCGACTTAGGCGGAAGCCATAGCGAAATTTTGGAACTCAATAAATGCACTGATGTTTTAATGGGATTCGTTAAAAAATAAATTCTTCGTCACCTAATTAGAAAACATTTTAGGTTTAATCTTTTGTACACGACCCGTTTGTTGAGGAAAAATTTCTGTATGAAGCTTTAAGGCTAAATTTCCAGATTCAGCTTGAACTAAATAAGCCGGGCATTCTTTGCTGCCATTACGCTTAATATTTTTACCTTTTATCATTTTAGTTGTTGGTTTAAAATAGACTTCAACGACATGGCCCCGTATCTGACGACCCAGCCATTTCCAATACACTTGGTCTTTTTGCTTAAAAGCTTTATTATTCATTTCGTTCTCGTAAAAATTAAAAATCCACTTTGCAAAAAATGCAAAATGGATTTATTTAAACTCAATTTTAACTTTAAAAACTATTCGCAATCTGAGTAGCTGTAACCACAAACTATTCTGACACCCACTTCATACCCAGCTTTTAAGCCTTCAGATCCACCTTTGAATTCGACTTGGGAAAAAGTCGTATTATCATATGAATCATGATACCATTGATTGAAAATAGTTGGAGCTGTACCATATCCATTAATAACAGAAGCGGAATCAGCTAATCCTGTCGTGTATCCACGCGGGTAAGCTTCATTATAACCATTCGCACGCGCTTTGGCTTTACCGTCAGCTACACCTGTTTGTTGACCTTTAGCTTTACCATCGGCATATCCCGCTGTGCTGGCGTTAGTTACCGTGCTGGCATTGAGCGAATTATTTCGATCTTGTCCGTCCGCATAGCCACCTTGATAATCGGAATTACCTTTTTTAGCTAAATCAAATGCATTTTGTTTGTACGACGACGGTTTACTTCCAACGACAGAATCATAGGCCTTTTTATAACAACGATTTTCATCTTCTTTAGTCGGAGTTTGTTTTTTTCGAGCATACGATATATTAAGACTGTCGGCAACGCCAACGCATGTAAGCTCATATTGCGGATTACCGCCGACTTTAACAGCAGCTTTCCCCATGATTTTTCCGTCATGACAACCTGTTTTTTTGCCATTAGCAAAAGCTTTCGCTTTACCGTCAGCAATACCTTTATTTGTACCTTCTGTCTGACCTTGAGAATACGAAGCCTGATCAGCTACTCCTTGATTGTAAGCAGTACCATAAGTTTCATCGATTCCTTTTTTTACAAACTCAGCATAAACAATATCATAAAGTTTAGCTCGACCTTCGGTTAAGCCGTTTTCACGAGTTAATGCCTCTCCGGCTGCTTTTCCCGCGGCCGTTTCGCTTGTGATAAAAGTTTGTCCATCAGTTTGTCCACGCTTAATGGGGTCCGCTAACTCTGGGTATTTCGCTTGATCACAAGCGGCACCGATATCTTCTTTTTTACAACCACTCAGTGTCAAGGCACTGATAACTAAAATTGATACTGCAGATATATAAGAATATTTCATATTATTAAAATTCCTTTAAAATGTTTTGTTAATTACAGTGCCGGTGTTTCTGACAAAAACTAAAAGAGATTTAGCAAATCGAGCTCTTTTACCAATTTTGGCAAAATTATTTTCAACCAAAGCTTTACGTGCACTTTCAATTTCATAATTAATCATATAAGTCAGCGGTTTTGCTATAATACGTTCACCCGTTGACATTTCTTCCATCGCCTGCGCTAAAGAATCATGAGAGTTTTGTAATATCGCTTGAATTTTGGCTTTATTGATTTGTGCTAATTGTTGATTAGACAAAGATTCCGTTGCCAATGAATTAATTGAGTCCGCTTTAGGAATATAGCTATCACGAATATTATCTAATCCATTTTTATCCACATGAATCAAGTTTCTAAAAGAATGACGAATTTTATCCCAGTAACCATCGGCTTCATCTTCAGATTGCGGTTCTCGCGTTGGCACAGAGGCCGTTGTTCTTGTCGCTTGAGCCGGTTTTCTTGAACCTGCTTGAGATGTCGATACCATAAATGTGGTCGCGAACATCATAACCATTAAACTCATGATAAGTTTTTTCATTGTTTTCATAAACCTCTTTCTATTTTTTTGAGATAATCGTTTCAAAATGAGAGCCTGTGATAAATCACAAATTACGATTTATTTTGATGTCAGCTTAGCCAAAATTAATGCAAAGGTATCTGTTTTCTAGAATCGTGATAAATTTTTAGACCTATGTCATGTAATTAACCGGCTGTTTAAGATGCATGTAAAGATAACTATGAATGTTTTGCTGATGGCACTTCGACAAAAGCATATTCTTCGACATAAGATTCCCCCAGAACTCCAAAGTAAGTCACTTTGCGCTTTTCAAAGTCAGCATCGTAACTGATCACTCCGGCTTCCCACGTATTTTTGAGGAATTCGGGAAATGTACTTTTTCCAGCTTGATCTGTGCGCAATGCAAGAATGAGTTTTTCTTGATTAAAAAGTGGAATATCGTTCGTACCATTAAGAAGTGGAGACCCTTGAGTTACAACAGCTCCATATTTTGTTAGATAAACGCTTTGACATGAAGGCAGCTGCCAAACATTTCGCGTGATTCCAAATTGTCTTAATGCTTCTGCAAGATACGGAAATCCACCGACTTTGGGGCGAATACTCATAGCGAATTTTTGCGCTTGGATTAGATTTTCAATGGCCTTACTCATAATTTTCCTTTAATCTATTCTTGCACTATCAATTAAAAACATTTTTCTGAAGAGCTTACTTTTTCATTTAAACCAAGATCGTTGTGCGGCGTCGGAATGCAATTGTGCACCCACTCTTGTGTGCATGTTGGTTGATCCGAATGAAAAATAAACCAATGATAATTACGACCGCCACCAGAAAGCTCAGTCCCACGATCAGAGTTATCGTGGTTCTTACGCCACTTAATATCTTCTTTCCAAGTTTGATCGCCTGCTGCCGTCATCAAAGCTTCCCCCGGCATCAATAATCGAATAGTCACTATGTCAGAAAGTTCATAAGAAAAATCTTTATTGTTTGGTGGCGTCGGCCATGGCAAGCCTGTCGCGGAACCTACAATCACAGGACTCATTTCCATGTTATTAATAATTGTTTCAGCTGGGTCACCGATTTCGTGCCATCCTCCGCCTGACGGTACTGGAGCGCCAGCTGAATGATCTCTTCGTC
>CALMPX010000320.1 GCA_937871355.1 uncultured Bdellovibrio sp. | reverse complement strand
AGGTAGGAGCAGGGGTGGTTGTTTGACGGTCTGCGGGTGGCGCGACCATAGCGAGAAGATCCGTGTCGAGCGATGGCCAAAGGAACGACGCGAACGCCTTCCGATCCGTTCCATTTTTTAACAGGAACTTTGTCGAAGAAATTAATGTCAGGTGAAAGATCAATCGATTGATTTGTCGATATTTTGAAATACAATAAGATCGCTTTTTTGATCCATTCATGAGTGATCCAAAGACCATCGGCCTGTTTTTCGCAGACGCGGATTTGCCTGAATCCAGATCAGTGATCACTTGCTGAATCGATGATTTGTCGGTGTCAGAAAATGTAAAGCCAGCGGTTACTGATTTTTCAAATAAATTTAAAATGGATTGTTGTATCATCATATTTCTCTATTTCTTTTTACGATTTTGGCTGCATTTCAAACCCGCGATCAACGCTGGAACATGGATCTGAATAATTTGATCAAATGAAATATCGCGTTCAACTTCGTATGTTAAAGTCGGTATTTTATTTTCCACGTTCCCGTAGGTGCCTAATGATCCTGGTGTTGGGTAGCCGATATCCGGTTCAATCACATAGCCTGTCAATTTAGCAATTTCCAAAGCTTCGGGAAGTTCGCCGTTGGTGTTCAGCATCGGTTTCCATGAATGAAGTGAATAGATGACGTCTGGTTTTTCCTGCTGAATCCAATCCACGAGAAACGAATTTTCGATTTCACTCATGGCGCTAAGGCCGGGAAAGTATCTTTCGGAAGCCGCTACTGGTGACCAATCTTTTGTAGGAAGATTCCGATTCAAATCGACTTTGTTCGAATTGCCGCGCGTTTTTAATAACATGCCTTCGGGATTAAACTCAGGAACAATCGTTAGATTGAGATTTAAGTTAAAGTCATTTCTTAAGTATTCGATTAAGCCTTTAGCGGCAACGATTCCCTCCGGTTCGTCACCGTGGACTCCTCCGAGGACTAAAACTTTGATGAGAGAATTGTTTTCGTGATTCCAGCGGTAGCCGTGAATAGGAAGACCTAAGGATGTGTGACCAAATTTAAAAAAATTAAACGTTTTCATTTCATCTCATGATTGGCTAGAATTATAAAAATGTCTACAAAATCAACTGAACTTTTTTATTACCAGCAGGATTCACTTTGCTTTAATGGCCACGCGTTATCAGACCATGTCTCGATTAAAAATTATCAACAACCGGTGCTGATGCATGATCTTCAATTAGTTCAAGAAAGAATCAATTGGGTTAAGGAATGGAAAGGTCTAGGTCAGCTCCATTTCGCCTTAAAATCGAATTATGACGAAATAATCCTTAAACTGATTCAAAAAAATGGGTGTGGCGTTGATGTCGTCAGTCTGGGCGAAATCCAGTTGGCTTTGCGCTGTGGTTTTAAACCTCAGGATATTCTTTTTTCAGGCGTGGCAAAAACTGAAAAGGAAATCCGTTGGGCCATTGAGAACGAAATTTACCAAATTAATGTGGAAAGTCTTTCGGAATTAAAGCGCATTCAAAGGATCTCAAACGAACTTGAAAAGTCCGTGAATATCGGTTTAAGAATCAACCCCGAAGTGGATGCTCAGACTCACCCTAACATTGCTACGGCTTTGCTGGATTCAAAGTTTGGCTTAAATGCTCAAGACCTTCCTGAAGTGGAAGGTCTGATTAAAGATTCAAAATATATTATTTTAAAATCGATGAGTTTTCATATCGGATCACAGGTGTTGGATACATCTATTTACCGTGAAGCCATATTAAAAATGAAACCGCTGTATTTAGATATGAAAAGCCGACATGCGACCTTAGATCGTTTTGATCTCGGCGGAGGCTTAGGCTTAAATTACCGCGATCATAATATGACTCATGATTATGAACGCTGGGTCAGTTTAAGAGAAATCTATGAAGAAGATCTTTCTGACATAAAAGATCATTTTATGCTCGAAATAGGACGATTCATAGTCGCTCGTTCGGCCGTTCTGGTGGCCCAAGTTCAGTATATTAAAAAAACTTCTAATAAAAAAATTTTGATAATAGATATGGGAATGAATAATTTAATTCGTCCGATGCTGTACCAAGCTTATCATCATATCTATCCTTTAAAACAACGGGCCGGTAAACAATCCTATATGGTGGTTGGCCCTTTGTGTGAATCATCCGATGTTTTTCATGATCATATTGAATTGAATACGTTACACGAAGGTGATTTTGTAGCCATCAGCGATGCCGGTGCCTATACAAAGTCTATGTCATCGAACTATAATTTACAGCCGATTGCGATCGATATTTACCTTTAGCTGGTATAAATGAGCCTCTCGCAGAGCTCTACAGTCGATCTTTTGTATTCTGTCGAATACATTTTGTTGATTAAAATATATATGATAGTCTTATTTTATGAATGAGATTAATAAAAATATGTATTCTGTAAATATCTTTAATTTCATTGATTTTCGAGATTATCTCGAGAAAGTCATCACCGTCATCCGTGAGTTGAATAAGGCCTATACTTATCGAAAATTGTCAGCTTTGTTTGGTTTTAAATCTCCTAATTTTTTACTTCTGCTCATTCAAAAGAAAAGAAATCTTTCCTTAGAATCGGCCGAACATATATGTCGGACATTAAAACTGAATAAAGCTGAATCAGAATATTTTGTATTGATGGTCAAGTCCACTTTAGAGAAAAAACTTGAGGCCCGTGAGATAATCACGAAGAAAATGCTTCGCATTCAAAAAGGCAAGCAGGTAGACAAATTGGATCCTCAACTGTATGAGCTTTATGAACACTGGTATTATGTCATTTTACGTGAAGTGCTTATGCTTCCAAATATTCCCCACAAACCGAAGTTTCTAGCTAAATTTTTCGAATATAATTTAACCGAAGCGGAAATTAAACGAGGACTCTCTCAACTCGAGAAATTAAATCTGATTGAGAAAAAATCAGGAAGATACCTAGTTAAAAGTAATCAAATTAAAACCGGTAATTATTTCTCTAATACGTACTTATTACTTTTTCATAAGAAGATGATGGAGTTGGCGCAAGGATCTTTAGATAAGTACGCCGGAAATCAAAGATATTTAAGTTCTTTAACTTTACCGCTCAATGAGAAGTTACATGCTAAATTACGAGAACTCATTGAGGAATTTAAATTTAACAGTTTAGAGCTCAGTGAGAGTGAGTCAGAGCAAAATCAAGTGTTTCAAATGAACATTCAATTATTTCCGTTGACGAAGGTATATCATGAAGAAAAATAATTTATTCATTTTGGTGAGTGCGCTCTTTTTATTCGTTTCCTGCGGAACCGATACTGGAAATCCGTCGATGCTCCCAGGGAGTGATCCATTTATAGGTCAGCCGATTTCGTCACAGGTCGCCTCCATTTTATGTCGTAAGATAAGAACTTGTTTCCCGATCAATTTATCGTCTTGTGAAACGAAAATCAGAATAGTTCCAAATATTTCTACGGCGCTCGGATTGAATGAAGCCACCTACAGTCATTTAAATGCTATTCAGAGCGCTATCAATTCGTCAGTATTATCGGTTGATCAGACTCAAGGGACGTTGTGTTTGAATCAAATATATCAAGCATCCTGCAGCGATACGGACATTCAGCAATCCTATGCCAGTACTGATCCTGAAAATTTAGATAATGCTTATCGAATGCTTTCCTTGAGTCCCACTTGTGCTCAATTTATTTTTTAATAAGGAGTTCTCATGAAAAAGGTATTATTAGCCTCATTGGTATGTAGTCTTTTGGTGAGTTGTCATAAAGAAACGGAAGCCCAGGTTATTTGTCCGATGGCCTCAGTCGCTACGTTTTTACCGGAAAAGCTTCCGAACTTAAATTTGAATCCTGATTATCTCAATTTTGAAGATCGTTTTAATCCTGACGAAAATGATCAGGACACAATTGTGGCGCGGTTTGAAACGACTAAAAATAGTACACAAGCCGATGTTAAATTAAATATTCTTCGTCATGAGGCCGGAGTAGTTGCTTCCTATACTTGTACTCAGAGTATAGATTTAAATGACTTTGAGGCCTTTGTGAATGTCGCGAACTCAGCCGAAATATGTAAGGATCCATCATTGAGTTCTATGGGTGATCAGTGTGTGCAGGTTTCCTCGGCTCTATCGCCTCAAGTTTTTCAAGCCCGTGAAAATAATGAAATGCATTCTGTGGCTTTGAATCTTGGTTCTTACAATGCGCAAAAATATTTTTGCAATCGCAGTACGGTAATTGATTTTGAAAATTTAATCAAAAATATATACGCTCATTTGAGCTTACAAAACGATTGTGCAAAGGATAACTAAATAACCGAAACGGTTTCAAAGACGATTTGACTTTATAATCTTTCAAAAGCTGAGTCGACAATGTTTCGAATTGAGTGCCAGCATCAGTCAGGCAAATGAGTAATTCAGCAGGCGGCGATATTTTATCCGTCGGCTTTGCTTTTTTCTGACTAAAATCATTTTTTAAAATTAAACTGATCGCTACACCTGAATCAATTAAATTCACATTCTCGCCTAAAACTTTTTGAATCGGTTTTTTGAGTAACGGGTAGTGCGTACAGGCCAACACCACCGTGTCGATATTTTTATTTTTCAATTCACTTAAATAGCGTTCGGCAATTTGCTCGGTGATTACATCGTCATGCCAGCCTTCTTCGGCTAAAGACACGAATAACGGACACGCCACGCTCAAGACATTGATTTTCGGATTGATCTGTTTGATTTTATTTTCGTAGCTATTTGCTTTGACGGTGGCTCTGGTGGCCAGGATGGCGACGTTATTATTTTTAGTTTTTTGTGATGCTAAAATGGAACCGGGATCGATCACATTGTAAACCGGAACGCCTTGAAATGCGGACTCATTGATTTGAGTCGATGCCGTGTTGCAAGCGACAACGATGGCTTTGACGTTACGAGAAATTAAAAATTTTAAATTTTGTTCAGAATATTTACGAACTGTATTTCCCGATTTAGATCCATACGGTAAGCGAGCCGTATCACCAAGATAAATAAATTTTTCGTGAGGAAAAGCCGTTAATAATTCACGAAGAACTGTTAAACCGCCAATACCCGAATCAAAAACGCCGATAGGACGTGAATCGAAATCAGACATTAAACACCGTGCGCTTTTGATTCAGAAATTCCATTCGGGGTCATTTCCATAAAGAGAGCATTGTTTTTCATATCTTCAATGGTTTGCGCGTTGATGTAGGTCATGCCGCTGCGGATGCCTCCCATGAGTTCATGAAGAACGTCACTGACGTGTCCTTTAACTGTAACGTAGGTTGACTCACCTTCAGGCGCCATTCCCACGGGCATATCACCGCGCCAAGAAATCTGCGCTTTTTTAGAAGCCATACCACGGTATTGTTTTTTTCCGTTTACGATGTCTCCGGGAGTTTCAATTGTGCCTGATAACATCGATCCCAACATAATAGTATTGGCGCCGGCGGCAAAAGCTTTGACCATGTCACCACTGGTGCGGATTCCTCCGTCAGCGATCACTGGCACTCCGTAGCTTTGAGCGACTTCCGCGCAAAGTGCGATCGCCGTTAATTGGGGAACACCACAGCCTGTAATAATACGAGTCGTGCACATCGAGCCTGGTCCGATACCAACCTTGATCGCATCAGCACCGGCTTCGATCAGATCAATCGCCGCATCCGGTGAAGCCATGTTACCGGC
>CALMPX010000319.1 GCA_937871355.1 uncultured Bdellovibrio sp. | reverse complement strand
AAGTAGAATGCTCCTGGTCGTACTCGTAATTTGTGTCCTGATTAAAAACATATACAGCTTCCTCAAAAATAACTCCATGTTTCGTCTGATTTTCTCTGTTCTTTTCCTCATCCCACGTAAACTCTAAACCCATACTATCCTATCATATTGTATAGACAATATCTATATATTATGAAATTTTAAGTATGCATTTTATAAACTAACCCGAATCCCCATTTATTTGCTTTGAGGCGGAAAATACAACCGGTTGTCGTACAAACCGGAGCTGAAATACTGTCGTATCGCTTTTAAACGGTCTTCGTTAGAAGATTTATCCATGTCGGTGACAAGTTCATACCTTTGATCCGAAAACAGCGGGACCACCTTTTTGCCAGGCTCGTAAAGTGATCGGGCTAAATGGTTTTTATTCAGAAGTGGTATACCGATGAGGTCGGTCAAGGTCGGCAAAATGTCAATTTGCTGGGCTAATTGTTGGTTCGATAATCCCTGCAATTTTTTAACATCTTGAGTATAAAATAAAATAGGAATTTCAAATTTTGATTTAAAATCAGCATCAGATTTTAAATCAGGTCCGGTGTGATCTCCCAAAATAATAAATAATGTATTGCTATACCATGGTTGTAACTGGGCACAGTGGAAAAAGTTTTTCAGGGCCTCATCGGTATAGTTGATCGATTTTAAAATAGAAACTTCATTTTTTAAATCACTGTTTTCGATTTTTTGTTTAAAATCTAAAGGCAAATGATACGGAACGTGGGACGTTAAAGTGAAAATGACAGATGAGAATGGTGATTTAAAGTCTGACATTTTTCCACAAGCAAAATTCAAAAAAGGATCATCGTAAATACCCCAGGCTTCGTCGTCTTGGGTGTTGTCGTTAAATTCATTTTTTCCAAAGTACTGATCAAATCCGGCGGCTTTAGTGAAGGAATCAAAGCGCATACTTCCATTTTGCGCTCCGTGAAAGAAGCTGGTCTGATAACCTTGCGTTTTTAATAAAGTGCCTAGTCCCACAAAATCATTCGTGGCAAATTCCGAGTTGATAAATGATTCTTCCATCAGTGATGGAATTCCCGACAACAACGCGGCTAGACCTTCCACAGATCGACGACCGTTGGCATAGGCCGGATTAAACAGAACACCTTTTTTTGAAAGATCAGTTAAAAAAGGAGTGATTTTCGGGCTGAGATATTCTGAAGATAAACTTTCAACGATGACTAAAACGACATTTAATTTTTGAGGCTTTATTTTGGACTTAGTATAAAGTGTAGGATCTAAATTTAAAAGTTTGAACATTTCTTTTTGATCAAAATAATGGACTCGTTCGATTTGCGGTCGTCCGATACTTTTTATAAAAGTAAATCCTGAATTCAGAATCAGCTGATGTGCAAAAGGATGATTGATGATTTTGGCATTAATAAAACTGATCGGTTTTTGCTGAAAACCACCTCGCCCTAAGACGACGGCACAACTTAAAAATAAGAATGTGAAAAAAATTTTCGGTGTCATCAACATTTTTGATTTTTGATTTTCATCTTTTTCTAAAATTTTAAAAGACAGGTAAAAATAACCAGTCACAACGATTACACCAAAAATAAATACCTGGTAAAATTCGAGCCAGTTCGACGTCTTACCTTCACCGATCAGATAGAGCGAATTGATGGTGAATCGCCGTCCCATAAAGTTGATCATGACCGTATCAGCGACGCTGAGGCTGATTAAAAATGAATGACCGAGAAGAATCACCGTGGTCAGAATAAGTCGCAAAATGCGAGGCGCCCAGAGCCAAACGATCATCAATAAAGCACAAATCGGCCCCGACACAGCCAGATCAAACAGCATTCCTGTGCGTATTGTATAGATTAAATCTATCGCTGAAAGTGATTTTAATTGGCTATAATTCCAAATATAGAAAAAAACACGAATCAAAAGGTATAAAATAACGTTGAGAAACACTAAGGTGCCGAAGTCTTTAAAGGCCCCTCGGGCTTCTTGCTTGAGCGCTTGCATAGCCTGCGACAATTTGGTAAAAATCATCTCATGACAATAGAACAAATGACTCAAAGATTGCAAGAAACTTATCCCGGTGCCGAGATCCATGTCCACGATCTAACGGGCACATCAGATCACTGGCAAGTCAGTGTTAAAAGTCCGGTCTTCAAAGGTATGTCACGCATTGAACAACACCAACATGTTATGGCGGCTTTCGGTCCTGAATTAAAAACCGGCGAAGTTCATGCTTTAACCATTAAAACAGCACTTAATTAATTTAACTTTAACGGAGAAAATATGTCAGACATCAAAACAAAAATCGAAGGCCTTTTAAATGATAACCAAGTCGTTCTTTTCATGAAAGGCACACAGCAATTTCCGATGTGTGGATTCTCGGCTCGGGCCACAGCTATTCTTCAAGATATCGGCGTTCAATTTAAAGACGTCAACGTCATGGAAGATGAAGCCATTCGCCAAGGTATTAAAGAATATGGCAATTGGCCCACAATTCCTCAATTATACATTAATAAAAAATTAGTTGGCGGAAGCGATATCATGATGGAAATGTATGAAGCGGGCGAATTACAAGATTTGTTGAAAAAGTAACGCATGCTTTGCAATACGGCCCAGTGGGATCGCTTATTAAGGTTTGTACTCAGTGTTCTCATACTTGTCTATGCGATCGCCGGAGGTCCTTTCTGGTTCTTCATTGTCGGACTGTATTTACTCGTCACCAGTGCTTGGGGCCTGTGTCCGATTTACGCGTACTTTCGCATACGAACCCAGAAGTAATAAAAATAACCAGATAATTAAGGATGATTATATGAAGTTACAGATTGAAAATCTCAAGCTTGATTCAAGCAAAATAAAAACCGATGAAGAGTCCTTAAAATATTATGGCAAAGACTGGACGACTTATTATGATATTCATTCGTCAGCCATCTTGTTCCCCTCTTCAACAACGGATGTCGTTGAAATTGTCAAATGGGCTCGTACTTATAAAATAGCTTTAGTTCCCTCTGGTGGTCGTACGGGATTGTCCGGCGCCGCCTGCGCTACAAAAGGCGAAGTGATCGTGAGCTTTGAAAAAATGAATCGTATTCTTGAGTTTAATGAAACCGATGGTACCGTGGTGATCGAACCCGGCGTGATCACCGAAGAACTTCAAGAGTTCGCCAAGAAAAATGGTTATTACTACCCGGTTGATTTTGCAGCTCGTGGATCTTCGCAAATGGGCGGGAATATCGCGACGAACGCTGGTGGAATTAAAGTTGTGCGTTATGGTATGACTCGCGAATGGGTGGTTGGACTTGAAGTGGTCACAGGAACTGGTGAAATACTTCATTTAAATAATGGTCTTGCTAAAAATGCGACAGGATATGATCTTCGTCATTTATTTATTGGCTCTGAGGGAACTTTAGGTTTTATCACGAAAGCCACCATGAAATTTGCGGCTCAACAACCGCCGGTCAAAGTTTTAGTGATGGCTTTAGATCAAATGTCTTCAGTGATGAAAGTTTATTCTCACTTTAAAAAGAACTGTAACATGCAGGCCTACGAAATGTTCTCGGAAAAAGCATTAGGTTATGTCATCGAAGCCACTCACTTACCACGACCGTTTGAAACGGTAGCCGAATTTTATGTCGTATGCGAACTCGAATGCCCCGATACAACGACCGAAGAAAAAATCATGACAGCTTTTGAGCATGGCATGGAGCAAGGTTGGATCGTGGATGGGGTGATTTCTCAATCGGAAACTCAGGAAAAAACGTTCTGGCGTTACCGCGAAGATATCAGTGAATCACTGTCAAAATTTTCTCCGTATAAAAATGACATCGCCGTGACTATTTCTAAAGTTCCAAACTTTATGAAAGATTTAGACCAAATCTTAACGACAGCCTATCCCACGTGGACAGTCGTTTGGTTTGGTCACATCGGCGATGGGAATCTTCACATTAATATTTTACGACCTGATGGCATGACTAAAGAAACTTTCGTACAAGAATGTCGTAAAGTGGATGAGCATGTTTTCCAAACGATTCAAAAAAATCAAGGCAGCATTTCAGCCGAACATGGCGTAGGACTTTCTAAAAAATCATTTCTTCATTATTCGCGCTCTGAAACCGAAATTGAAATCATAAAAAAAAAAAAAAAAGTTTTCGATCCGGATCAAATTATTAATCCGGGTAAGATTTTTTAAATACAAAAATTGAATTTTAAAATATCAGACGTGTTTTAATACTGCGCTCAGAATTTTGAATTTTCTCAACCAGATTCTGAGCCGTTCCGATGGCTTTATCCATTTCTAAATCCACCACCAAATATCCTATTTTTGTATCTTTCTATAGATACTGCGCTTGAATATTGGCCTTCGCTTCAGATATATAACCATTGATTTCACTTAAAACGCCCGGTTCATTCCGATGAACATTCATGACTCGGCATACATTTTTCTTCGGCAATAAATCGACTTGGGGGAAATTCACTGACCACGCCGTTGTTCCAAGCTTTAAAAACTTACGAAAACTTTCAGCGACTTCTTGACCAATCGCTAACTGAGCTTCTTCGGTGCTGCCGCCAATATGTGGTGTGAGAATGACATTTTTTAGACCTTGAAGCGGCGATTTAAATTTTTCTTTATTGGAAGCCGGCTCCATGGGAAAGACGTCGATAGCACAACCGGCCAAATGATTTTCTTTGAGGGCTGAAACTAAGTCTTCGATTTGAACCACCGTGCCACGTGAAGCATTAATCAGATAACTTCCCCGTTTCATTTGTTTTAATTCCACGGAGGTAATCATATTCTGCGTCGAAGGATTTTCCGGAACATGGAGTGTAACAAAATCAGCTTCGGCTAAAAGTTCATTTAAATTATTTTTTGATTGAGCATTTCCTAAAGGAAGTTTTTTTAAGACATCATAGAAAATAACTTTCATTCCTAAGGATTCAGATAACACACTGACTTGGCTTCCGATGTGACCGTAACCCACAATGCCAATGGTTTTCCCTCGGATTTCGCGCGACCCTTCGGCGGACTTCATCCATTCACCTTGATGAGCCATACTGTTGCGATCACCCAATTGACGAGACAACGCCACCATTTCACAAATTACTAATTCGGCCACTGATCTGGTGTTACTATGAGGTGCATTAAAAACAGGAATCCCATTTTCCACAGCGCTACTGAGATCAATTTGATTTGTCCCAATGCAAAAAGCCCCAATAGCTAAAAGATGTGAATTATTTTTTAAAATTTTAGAATTAATATCGGACTTAGAGCGAATCCCTAAAACGTGATAATCCGGCAAAAGCTTCAAAAATTCATCCTCTGTCGGGGCATGGGTCAACAAGTCAACATGATACCCCTCATGCGTTAGTTTTTCCTTCGCCACGGGGTGAATTCCCTCTACCAATAATACTTTTAACTGTTCTGATATTTGAGCTTTTAGCTTTGACATAAAATCAGAATATCACAGAGAATAATAGAGAACAAAGTTTTCAACCTTGCTTAGGACGTTTGATGTCGGGATTATTCAATTTATTAATTGTCGAAGATGATGCGACGCTCGTAGCCGCACTCAAATTAATGATACCCGACGAATTTAAAATTTATGTTACACAAAGTCCCGATCTTATCCCAGATCACATTTTTTTTCACGCGGCTTTAGTCGATATGCACATCAAATCACAAGTCGGCGAAATCCCTGATGGCCCTCAGGTGATTACTCGGTTAGTCGCAGCAAATCCTCAAATTGAAGTTGTTTCTATGTCCGGTGATCTGAATCGACAAAATATGGAATCCGCCATCAAAGCCGGATCTCAAAGATTTTTATCTAAACCATTATCTGCCGAAGAAGTCACTTTAGTTTTTGAAAAGATTTTAGCCTACTGGCAACTTCGTCAATTTGAATTTTCATCTCATTTAAATATAAATTTAGTGGGATCGTCCCCGGCCACTGAATCTTTACGAAAAAAAATAGCTCATCTTCGTCATGAAAAATCACCGGTCCTGATCGAAGGCGAAACGGGAACAGGAAAAGAAGTCGTCGCTCATATATTAAATCAACAAGAAGGAAAGATTCCTTTTGTTACGGTAAACTGCGCGGCCATTAATGAAAATTTATTCGAATCTGAATTCTTTGGCCACATGAAGGGCGCTTTCACCGGCGCTGATCAAAATAAAGTCGGCTTAGCCGAAGCCGCTCATGGTGGGGATCTTTTCTTAGATGAAATCGAAGCCTTGCCTTTATCACAACAAGCCAAGCTTTTACGATTCCTGGAATCGGGCGAAATTAAAAAAGTAGGCGCTAAAGAATCGATCATGGTCAAAACAAGAGTGATCGTCGCTACCAATCAGCCATTACAGAAGCTGGTCGAAGAAAAAAAATTCCGTGAAGACTTGTACTTTAGATTGTCTTCTCAAAAAATTGTTATAGCCCCGTTGAAAGATCGTTTAGATGATGTTGCAACACTGGCGCAGTATTTTGTTGATAAAGAAAAACCTCGTCGTAATAAAGTTTTCTCTCAGGAAGCGACAATCGCGATGAAAAAATATAATTGGCCTGGTAATGTGCGCGAATTAAAGCGTGTGTGCGAACAACTGGTTCTGACCTCGCCGCTGCCGATGATACGCCCCGAAGATGTGGAAAAAATAATTAACACCTCTTCACCCCTAATCCCCGTCGCCGCTGATAACTATTCGAGTCTAGCTGATTATATTCATCAGCAGGAAAAGAATTTCATTACTTTGCATTTAAAAAATGAAAAAGATTTAGATAAGATCTGTGATAAATTAAAAATATCAAAATCTAATTTATACAAAAAAATTAAGGATTATGAAATAAACTATGGATAATATTTATGTTAATATAAATCACTGGAGCAGTCCCGTTTACCAACAAACTGTTTTGATTGTGATGGCTGTGCTGGTCGCCGGCAGTGTCATTAATTTTTTACTCAGAAAGAAAAATCAATATTCGATGATTGCCTGGGCCTCGTTAAAAAGCTGGTTGATTATGGCTCCGATCATGTTCATTATCATGGGCATTCGATCTCCGGCTCCGATTATCTTTTTAACCCTTCTCGCTCTTCACGGGGCGAAAGTTTTTTTCCAAATTATGGGTATGTTTCACCGTACAGCCTTTGTAACTATTTGCTACATAGGAATAATCGGACTTGGGTATAGTGCTTACACGGATAATCTTACTTTATACAACGAAATGGCTATGATTGTTCTGGGTCTTTCGTGCTTAGTTCCCTTGTTCAAAAAAGATTATAAAAATATGATCCAATATATTTCCTTAACGCTTTTAGCCTTTATATTTTTAGGCTGGTCATTCCTTCATTTAGGTCTTGTGCTAAATTTTGAAAATGGAATTTATCAAGTGATGTATTTAATTATACTCACTGAATTCTGCGATAATACAAATTTAGCCATCAGTGGTTATTTCCGTGGTGAAAAGTTTATTCCTGAACTCAGCACACGCCGGACTATTAAAAGCACGGCCATTGCCATTTTTCTCACACTTTTGTTGGCCTACGGCATGCGCCACTTGTTGCCTGATCGTAGCGATAAATATTGGCTCGCTTCGGGGTTGTTGGCCTCTTTTGGGGGCCTAGTTGGCGATCTGGTTATGGCGGTCATTCGTAAAGATGCTGGCGTTAAAACGGTGGGACCTTTTATTATTGGTCGTGGTGATTTTTTACAACGCATGGATCGCCTTATATTCGTCGCACCAATTTTTTACTTTGTAATGTTAGCTTTAAAATAAAGAGGACTGCATGCGCGAATGGAACTATGACAATGATCAATGGACGAAGCTTCCTTCTCATTTGAAGCATTTGCCGTTATTTACGCAGCATTTGGATTTAACCAGCCGCTTTGTTCGTTATGTTTGGTCCGTTATTCTCAAAAATTGGTTCTACACCATGTACATCCGTCTGGAAGTCAAAGGCGGAGACTTCAACGAACTTTATAAAACTCATAAAAAATTAATTATCATATCGAATCATGCATCGCACTTAGATGCCACCTCGATTGCCGCCAGCATCCCTCGTCGTCATTGGTTTGATCTGTATATCGCTGCCGCGAAAGATTATTTTTTCTCAAATATGCTTTTTACTTTTTTTTCTCAACATTGTTTAGGCGCCATCCCGATCGACCGTAAAGATCGTAAAGGCGAAGCGGTGAATCTTATCATCACTTTACTTAAAGATCTGGACCGCATGTGGCTCATTATTTTCCCCGAGGGAACTCGTTCAAAAGATGGAAAAGTTCATGAATTTAAACGAGGTATCAGTATTTTCGCCGAAAAAACTCAAACCCCGATTTTATTTACTTATATCGATGGCAACGACCGCCTTTGGCCCAAAGGGGCGATTTTTGCAAAACCGGGAAAATTGACCGTTCACATCGGGCCGATTCATCCTCCGACTAAAAATATCACTGAAGTTTATCACAATTATTTAAACTGGGTGAAAACGATTAATCCCAGTGTCGTTCCTGAAGATCTTGAAATGAATTCTGAAAACACCCAATCAGGCATCAAATTAGAATCCGACCATGAATTCGAATCTGAATCCGGAGGCGACAGTGATTCAAACTAGTCAAACGGTATCAATCCACGTGGGCGGCTATGAAGCCCATCCCATTCCCACCGGAATTTTTGGTTTAGAC
>CALMPX010000318.1 GCA_937871355.1 uncultured Bdellovibrio sp. | reverse complement strand
CGAATTTTTCATCTGAGTCGCGTAGCCCGAAAATTCTTGTCCTAGAGTTAACGGTGTGGCGTCCATCAAATGCGTTCGACCGATTTTGACGATCGAAGAAAATTCTTTAGATTTTTTATCAAGAGCCGTGTGGATTTTTTCTAACATGGGAATTAAACGCGTATGAATACGTTCCGCCACCGCGATATGCATCGCTGTGAGAAAAGTGTCATTTGAGCTTTGTCCTTTGTTCACATCATCATTGGGGTGAATATCTTTTGAAGGTAACTGTAAACCCTGCATGGTCATCGCGCGATTGGCAATGACTTCGTTGGCGTTCATGTTTGTTTGCGTGCCTGAGCCAGTTTGCCAAACGACTAAAGGAAATTCCTTATCTAAAGTTCCTGAAATGACTTCGTCAGCTGCTTTTACGATAAATTCTGTTTTCTTTGCATCTAATAAGCCTAATTCAGAATTAGCCAGAGCCGCACATTTTTTTAAAATACCGAGAGCTTTAATCATCTCACGTGGAAATTTATCGCCGCCGATTTTAAAATTTTCAGTTGAACGTTGTGTTTGCGCTCCCCATAAAGCGGAAGCCGGAACCTTCACTTCACCCATCGTGTCTTTTTCAATACGAAACTCTGACATAAAAAATCCTCGTTAAATTATTTTTTTAGTTTTATATTTTTAATACTTTTTTCCCCACGTACGACTTGGCCCACACTGGCCTGATCCGTCGGGTAAATGACAAGTTCTTGAATGTTAACATGCACAGGCTGATTCAAGCACCACAAAATACTTTCTGCTATATCAGTGGCGCTCAGTGGCATCATATCTTGATAAACAGCATCGGCCTTTTGCTTGCTCCCTAGGCGAACTAGACTAAATTCGGTATTCACCATGCCTGGTTCAATATTGGTCACGCGGACACCTGTTCCCTTAAGATCCATGCGTAAACCATCATTAAACGCGCGGACGGCGAATTTAGTCGCACAATAAACGGCTCCACCCTCGTAAACCAGGCGACCAGCCACGGAACCTAGATTCACGATATGACCACGTTCGGCGATAATATGCTCAAGCACCGTACGCGTTGTGTACAGAAGACCCTTGATATTGGTGTCGATCATCGCATCCCAATCAGAAAGCTTCGCGGATTGAATGAGTTCAGTTCCTTGAGCCAGGCCGGCGCTATTGATTAAACTATGAACTTTAATTTGAGGATTTTGCTTTAAAAACGTTTTTAATGGAGCTGGCTTTGTCACGTCCATCGTTAAACAAATAACATCCAAAGCACCTTGTTTAAGACATTCTTTCTTCAAAGTATCTAGTCTTTGTTTACGTCGCGCACAAAGAATGAGAGACTTTTTAGCTTGGGCCAATCGTAAGGCAGTGGCCTCGCCGATCCCGCTACTGGCGCCTGTTATTAAAATATATGAATTCATTTTTTTCATGAGGAAATATTAAACTTTAAACCACCAATAGACAATGAATTCCATTGATTGCCACAATGAGGTCAGTTAATTTGTCCCGCATGAGTACAAAAGCAAAAAAATACTGGTTAATGAAATCAGAACCCGATGTTTTTTCCATCGATCATCTTAAAAAAGATAAAACCACAATGTGGGAAGGCGTCCGCAATTACCAAGCTCGTAATTACATGATGAACGATATGTCAGTTGGTGACGAAGTTCTTTTTTACCACTCCAGCACGGACCCCTCAGGTATCGTCGGCCTAGCCACCATCAGCCAAAAAGCCGTACCCGATGCCTCGCAGTTTAACAAAAAATCAGAGTACTTCGATCCCAAAGCCACCAAAGAAAAACCCATCTGGTTTTGCGTCGAAGTGAAATACAAATCCACTTTTAAAAAACCGCTGACATTACACGAAATTAAAAAAATTAAAGCTTTAGAAGATATGCTCGTGATCAAAAAAGGCTCGCGCCTTTCCATACAACCTGTGACGGAAAAAGATTTTAACACCATAAAAAATTTAGTGAATGAATAAAATTTCGCCGAAACTTTTTTTAGCCCCGATGGAAGGGGTAACCGATTTTGTGATGCGTGATTTACTCACAAATTTGGGTGGCATCGATCAATGCGTGACTGAGTTTTTACGAGTCACCGACACACTTTATCCGGAAAAAGTTTTTTTTGAAAATTGTCCTGAATTAAAAATGGGGTCTCGCACCCGAGCCGGAACGGCTGTTTTCGTCCAGCTCCTCGGTGGAAAAGCTGATCCTTTAGCCGAAAACGCACTGCGCGCCGTGGAATTGGGCGCTTTAGGCATCGATCTTAATTTTGGATGTCCGGCTAAAACGGTGAATCGTCATGATGGTGGTGCCTCATTATTAAAATCATCAAATCGTATTTTTGATATCGTCAATACCGTGAGAAAAAAAATTCCCACGACTATTCCCGTCACGGCAAAAATTCGCTTAGGCTTTGATGATCCCACCGTCTGCGTGGAAAATGCCATAGCCGCCCAAGAAGCAGGTGCAGCCTGGCTCACAGTCCATTGCCGCACCAAAACCGATGGCTACAGACCTCCGGCTTATTGGGAATGGATTCCGAAAATAAAAGAAAAAACCAAAATCAAAATTATAGCCAACGGAGAGATTTGGACCGTGGACGACTTTAAACGTTGCCAAGAAGTCACTGCTTGCGAAGATTTTATGATCGGCCGTGCTGCCTTAAGAAATCCATTTCTATTTAGACAAATCAAAGAAACTCACGATACCCAAACACAACCAGTCCAGTTGCTTTCAGGATTTTTTGAAGCCTGCACCGTTTTCGTTAATGACGATTTTGCCACAGCCCGCACGAAACAGTGGCTCAATCAGTTGCGCGTGACGGATGACAAAATTCAGTCTATATTTGACGAAGTTAAAGTATTAAAAAAACCAACTGAATTTAAACAAAAATTAGATCAGTTATTAATTTGAGGTATCGAAAATGGCTGAAAAAGTTTTAATGATTAAAATAAATCCCTGTCCCTATTGCGATCGCGCCAAAGTTCTTTTAGATAACAAAGGCATTAAATACGATATTCTTGATCTGACAGATAATCTTGACGAACTTGATAAATGGAAAGAAAAAACCGGTTGGAGAACCGTTCCCATGATCTTCATTAATAATGAACTGATTGGCGGCTACACGGATCTTAAAGCTCTGGATGACGAAGGTCGCCTCGAGGCCCTTCTGAAGTAGCTTCAAAATAAAAAAAGCGACTTTTAAAGTCGCTTTTTTTTATTTTAGTTATATTTAAAACATCTTAGTCACAGTCATAAGGATGAGCTGAACAATAGGCGTCTTTGTAAGGCTCTTCGACTGGGGGTTGAGCCGGATCGATCAACGGCGCATTTTTACCATCCGTATTATTTAAAAATGTACGAAGCTGAATTAAAGAGTTTTCGTTAACTGACGCTGTAAAAGATTTTTCACCGACAACAAATGCTGTAAAATTAGCTGATACACTTAAAATGCCTTCAGCTATTTTGAAATCTACAAAATCATCAATTTTAGAGAAGCTGACTTCGACATGAGATGGAAACTGAGCTTTACACACTGAATGTCCATCAGCACTTTGAGTGGCGCGAGCTGATAACTCCGGAGTCGTCGTTTGACGTCCAACGATTTGACCGGCGGCATCTTTCAAAATGTAGGTCATCTTGACGTCACCTTGAATGGATAAGCGATCTTCACACTCGTAGAAACCATGGTCTGGAATATCAGCGTCACCATACTCTTGTAAAGAAACAGTTGATGTGATTCCAGTACCCGATTGATTTTTTTCAATTTGAACTTCAACAGAATATTTACCCAGGCTTGTCGCTGGACTGTTATTCAGATTAACGCTCGCAGTTCTTAAAATGGTTTGAGAAAATCCGGCAACGGTGAAAGTCATCGTTAAAAAAGAGGATAAAATAATCTTTGTCATATAGAGGCTCCCTATTTATGTTCTGATAGGCTTGCTTATACATGATGATAAAAATATCGTCCATAGAATAAAAAAATGTCCGTTTTTCATCATATAGAGGCTCCCTATTTATGTTCTGATAGGCTTGCTTATACATGATGATAA
>CALMPX010000317.1 GCA_937871355.1 uncultured Bdellovibrio sp. | reverse complement strand
ATATCATAACCGAACCGCTCTCAGAGGATGGTCAATTTAATCATATCTCTGCTGAGGTCAATGAGCAGTTTAAAACTTTACAAGAGGCTTCGCAAAAATCACATGAAGTCGAAAACCATTTATCGGTTGTTGGTTCTGAATCTTCTTATTCAGATAAAACAGTCGCTATTTCCCATACTCAAAATACTTCAACTGGATATGGAACGGGTGATCGCACAGTCGCGGTTGCAGGGTACTCGAATCGGAGCAGCCAAGGTAGCGATGACAACGTTAAAATTTCAGTGGGTCAGTCAGGCGGCGGATCGTCGGGCTACGGCGGTTGGGGTTCAACGGATTCAAATTTAGCTCAGGCCGAAAACTTAAAAATGGCTCAAAGTAAAATTTTAGAATTAGAGCGCGAAAACGAAAAAATTCGTCATCAGAACGAAGAGTTAGTTTCGGCCTCTGAGATTATCAAAGAGCGTTCAGATCTATTAACAGCGCAAGTTTATGAATATAAAAACGATCGAGAAGATTTAGAGAGTTCATTTAAAAATGAATTGGCTCTGATTAAAAGCCAATTGAATCGTAAAGATGCTGAGTTGCAAAAAGCTCAGATGAAAATTGAAGAATTAGACTCACGATTAAAATTTGATATGAAGAAAATTCGTATACGTGAACGCGAGTTAGAAAATCGTCTTGAACTCGTCAGAGCAGAAAAAAATGCTTTAGTCAGAAGTAAAGATGAACAAATTTTAGAATCACGACGCAAATTGGATCAATTGCAATTGGAAGTAGATAGCTTCCGTCAAAAATGCGTTGAACTGAACCGAGTGATCGAAACGAACCAAGATTCATTCAAGCGCACGACCCGTGCCTTGCGTTTAGCTATGGCTAACCTTGAGCTTCAAGAAGAAAATAAAATGCCACTTAAAAAAGTAGACTAAGATGAGTGACGAAGAGATTCGCCGTCCATCGAAGAAAATCAAATTACTCTTAAGTGATTTACACTTAGGACGCGGTCGTCTTTTAGAAGATGGCCGCTTAAACTCGTTTGAAGAGTTCTATTATACTGAAAAATTAGTCGAGTTTATTCAGTATTATTCAGCCGGTGCATTCCGCGAATATGACGTTGAGATCATCATCAACGGAGATTTTCTTAATTTTTTGCAGGTCGATTATAAAAGCCATTATTTAACGACTATTACCGAATCTATTGCAGTCGAAATCTTAAAATCGATTTTAGACGGTCATGAACAAGTGTTCAAAGCGATGGGTGAATTTCTGTCGCAGCCTTTTCGTAAAATCACCTATGTGGTCGGAAATCATGATCAACCCATGATGTTCCAAGGTTGTCGTGATTATTTAGATAAATATATTGGTCGACCTTTACAGTATAAAAATATTGTTTATCTTGTTGACGGAATTCACATCGAACATGGGCACATGCACGAAGCCGTAAACCGTATGGATCCGCGTAAATTATTTATTAAACAAGGCTTGTTGGAGCCGATTCTCAATTTACCCTTAGGATCGCATTTTTTTATCGAGTTTGTTCTGAAAGTTAAAGAAAAATATCCACACGTCGATAAAATTCGTCCTTTTGATATGATGATTAAGTGGGCTTTGTTTAATGATCCAAAAATGCTTTTTGTTATCTTTGGTTTATTGATTAAGTATTTTTATAAATTATTATTCTCACCGGATAAAAGATATAATTGGTCATTTAGAAAAGTACTTAAGATTTTTTTAAGTAGTGCCATATTCCCAGATCTCAGCCATTCTGCGCGAAAAATCCTTACAGATGATCGTGTTCATTCAGTGGTATTTGGACATACTCATGTTTATGAATATAAAAAATGGGGCGCAAAAAAAGAATATTTTAATACAGGTACTTGGACTGAATTGACGTCTCTAGATGTGACATCGTTCGGTAAGATTACAAAATTGACCTATGTTTTGTTTGATTATATCGAAGGAGATCAAGAACCGCATGGCCGCTTAAAAGAGTGGAAAGGTTTTCATCGTATCGAGGAAGATGTGGTTGTGGCGTAA
>CALMPX010000316.1 GCA_937871355.1 uncultured Bdellovibrio sp. | reverse complement strand
CAAAGCTAATAAAAACAGGAGTATTTTTAGTAATGCTGGCGATCGTTTTATTTTGCCAAACTGAGTCCCAATGTGAATCTTCAATCGATTCTAAACTAATAAGGTCGATATGATTTTCTAAAGCCCATTCCCAGTGATTGCGAGAATTACAATGTGACTGAAGACCAATTTCAACTAAATGAAAACTGTCTTTAAATTTTTCTTTGAGTCGGTAGAAGGGTGTTCCGCTGTGATTGATAACAACGCCAGATTTATTATTTGGTCGTACGTCTAAATGGGCATCGAAATTAATGATAACTGGTTTAACGGCATTTGATCGTTTGATATTTTTTTCAAGAAAAGCATGACCGTCAACATAGCCGTAATCATGCCCACCTCCTAAAGAAATGATTTTGATATTATGATCTGAAATTTGACTCACAGCTTTTAAAGCAATGTCATGTCGACTATCCAGCGAATTTGATTCTGGAACGTTGCCAATATCAAAAAGAAATGGAAAATTTTTCTTCCAATCATGCGGAGGAGTCATCTTGTATAAAATTTTCCGGATGGCATCAGGAGCTTGTTTTGCACCCTCGCGTCCACCATTTAATTGAATACCTTCGTCGTCTGGATATCCAACAAGAGCAAACTGGCCGCCTTGGTGTGTTTCGGTGTCGACATTGTTTCGTGGCAAATCGATTGATTTAACCAATTCTCCGATGCGAATATCAGAAGGATCATCTTTAGAAAAGAAGAGGGAGATGTCTGTTGGATTTAACATGCTTGAGTACCTAAATTGTAGGTTGAAAGATTTTTACGGAGCTGCTTTGTACAAGTGAACTTCAGGAAGTTTTTTGCCATCCTCTGCATTGTACATGACTAAATTCTTTTTAGTCGAGCTAATACTCGTTAGTTCAGCTAAGTACTGCACTTTTTCATTTGAAATAAGCATCGTCCAAGCATCATCGTCAGGGTTGATAAAGTAGTTGTAACTAGCTACGGCCATGCGATTGATTTCAGGGATTGATCTTGGGTGACATTTTACTTGCGGGCTAGGAATAAAAACTTTGATCGTGGTAAAACCGACGAAGTAGTAACATAAACCGTTCTTATCTTTCCAGAAGCCGATCATTTCATTTAAGCCAACATAATTGATGCTGCTGACCAGAAGGGCTCTGTTGTTTTTCTTGCCTTCTTCAAAGGGAAGTAAATTGGCATCTACCGAGATATAATCTTTATTTGTGAGCTTTTGCAGAACTTTTCCCATGTTCGCGTCTGAAAACTGTAATTCTAACTTTGTATTGTTTTTTATGACATAGTACGTTTGATTCGATTTCTCTATGTAACCGCTGTAGGTTTTTGAAAACGCCAGACTGAACCCGACAAGGTTTACAAATAATGAAGTCAATAAAGTAAGATAAGCCAATTGTTTCATGTGGAGTCTAAGAAACATGCCGCTAAAATGATGTCATTCATTTTGTCGGTTATTTCGAATTGACGATTGACGTGGAGGTAACATTAAATGAATTTGTGAATTTATTTCAGTATGTTGCCCCCCAGAGTGACAATTTATGCGACGCCAACAACTGCGTGCTCATTAAGACAGCACAAATATTTATACCTATTGAAGGGCCTTTATGAGCTACGAAATTGTTATTAAAGAACAGCATCTTGATAGTTTTGGACACGTTAACAATGCCGTTTATCTTCAGCTTTTTGAAGAAGCTCGCTGGGAGTTTATCACCGCTCGGGGCTATGGTCTTAAAGAGATCATGAAATTTAAAAAAGGCCCTGTGATTCTCGAGGCCCATATTAAGTTTTTAAAAGAGTTGAAGTTGCGCGAAACGATTAAAATCACTTTTGAGGCTCCCGCCACTAAAAGTAAAGTGATGAAGATCAAGCAACAGATGATTAAAAGCAACGGGGATGTTTCAAGTGAGCTTCTTGTTACCATTGGTTTTTTTGATCTGGCAGAGAGAAAATTGATTGCTCCGACCGAGGAATGGCTCAAAGTACTGAAAGTCTAGTGTTTGATTATAAAATATGCATAGTAAATCTTAATAAGGCCTTGCATTATATTATATAAAATTATAATTTGTTCCCTCACATTTAAGGCTGATACAGGCAAGTTGTTATAACTTACGAAGTAGATGAATTTCTCGTCTCGCCCTATTGGAGGAAGGTATATTATGAAAACGCACTCTGGTGCTAAAAAACGCATGCGCGTTTTAAAAAGCGGAAAAGTGAAACGCAAACAAACGAAAATGCGTCACTTAAATTCTCACATGAGCTCAAAAACAAAACGCCATCTTGGACAAGTTGTATTTGTCGATGCTGCTAACATGCTTCAAGTGAAGCGCCAATTCGGTTT
>CALMPX010000315.1 GCA_937871355.1 uncultured Bdellovibrio sp. | reverse complement strand
TACACCGTTAAAAATAATGGAAAAATGGAAACTCGCACCGCTTGGAACAAAGTTGGACGAGCTTGGTTATCTCAAAGTGGAGAAAATCTGACTTTTGAGATGTATCACCTACCCAATCAGAAATACGTCGTTCAGCTCGGCATTAAATCGACCACTGAGGCTAAAACTGAACCCTCACAAAACACGCCTGCAGAAATTTAAGAAGGGATAACTAATATGAAAAAAATAATTATATTTATTTTAATCCTCGGGCTTTACTCCTTGGCCTTCGCTTCGGTTGAATCATCCTTAGCTGGACTTAAATCTGTTTTGATTGGATCGATTCTTCCCGCCTTTGCCGTTATGGGATTAGGGTTTGCTGCTTTCAGTTTTTTTACTGGCAACCCAAATTCTAAACAGCATCTAAGCTATGCCATCGTGGGCTCAGTTATCTTATTCGGAGCACAGAGCATCGTGGATCTTATTTCTCGGGTGGTTCAGTAATGAAAAGCTGTCCAACGAGCAATATGAACAAATCCAAATTCTGGGGCTTTGATGTCAGCCACATCGTGATGTCTTTTATCATCTTAGCGGGAACGAACGTCATCCTGAACATCATAAACCTTCCACTGATCCTATCTTGGATCTTTGGAATAGTAACTCTTGTGAGTTTACGAATAATTTCATCAGGACAAAAAGAAGGTCATCTAGAACTACTCATGCAATACATCACTGCACCTAGAATTTTTCTAGGACATAAAGAAAGAAATGGTAAAAATGAAACTATCTCTTACTAAAAATATTATCGGCGCTGAATTTATTCAAGATGGCTTGCTTGCATCTAATCAAGGGGAATACTTTAAATGCTATAAAGCTTATCCATTATCATCAGGTCTTTTGGAGGAAAACTTTGATGGAAACAGCAGCGAACAGTATTTTAACAAAATATCTGATTTACTAACGCGTCTTCCGAATTACTTCGAAGGTCAGATCATTTTTGTGCGAAGAAAACTTCAGTCAGAAATCCCTGGTTTTGAAACTAGGCTTTACTTTTTTGAAAAAGTAAAAAAACCTGAAAGCTATTCCCATTTAAAGTCAGTTTTATCTGAAATTAAAATGAAGCCGTTTGAATTACTGCGTTCGGACTGGGACTTATTATTATCAAGCTATTTTGGTCATGACATCTTAGATAAAAACGTACCAGACGTCGTATGGGAAAAAGATCATCTTCGCGTTGGATCTGATACGATCAAAGCACTTTCAATGACTGAGCTTCCGCAATTGACATGGAAAGGGTGCTTTCAGGATCTTTTTGAATTTAATGATGAATTTCTTTTATCGTTTAAATTAGAAATTCCGGATCGACAAAAAATTAGAAAGAAACTTGAAACTAAACGTCGCGTCAGTCACGCGCTTTCTATTACTTCATCGTTAGAAGTGAAAAATATTGAAAGTAACAGCGTACTTCATTCAAGCGAAGAAACTTTAGAAAGAATTTTAGTCGGCAAAGAAACACTTTTTGAAATTTCGGTAGCGGTGATATTAAATTCATCAAAAGACAAAACCAATGCCTCAGCCCATGATTTTGAACGAGTCATGTCTGGTATCGGTAATGCTGGTCTTTTTAAAGAAGGCGTTGGCACACTCACCGTTTTTAAAAGTCATATTCCGACTAATAAAACTTTGAATATTCGAAAGACACCTATTTTGTCGAGCAATCTTGTTGAAATTTTGCCGTTGTTTCTAGATTACTCAAGATCAAATGATTCATCGTCGTTAGAGCTTAGGTCGCGCTGTTTAGAGAAAAGTCATTTAAACTTATTTTCAAAAGAAAATCTTAACTATAACGCATTTATTTGTGGGTCATCCGGCAGTGGTAAAAGTTTTCTTATGAGTTCAATACTTATTAGTCAATTTAAGGATGAACCACAAAGCAGACTTTGTATTTTTGATGTCGGCGGATCATACAAGAAGATTATAACTCAGTACGGTGGTCAAAGTATTACTTTATCGCTAACTGAGGCTCATAGCTTAATTGCGACATATTTGAAAAATACTGTTGTCACAAAGAATGGATTTTTTAAAACATTGATTGAACTGCTTTGCGGTAGCGGCAAACATATTACTCACTCACACTTCGTCGCTATTGACGATTTGTTAAGTGATTTTGAGAATGAATACTTATCTATTAAGTCACTTATTAGAAAAGCAAACGACAAAGAAGAAAAGTGTTATCACGATATCGCTTTATGGCTAAAGCCCCATGTTCATTTTGACGATACGTCTGAAAGACATGATCTTAAAACACTGATCAATTCTCAGATATCCGCTTTCGACTTTAAATCTCTGGATTCAAGTCCCATTATTCAAAAAGTAACGATTTTTCTACTAAGTGAGCTGTTATGGAAAGACTTAGAAAAAGGGACTTACCCAAAAACACTGATTGTATTTGATGAAGTTTGGAGATTTTTTGCTTTAAGTAAATCATTTTTAGAAGAAATGTATCGAACCTTAAGAAAATATAAAGCCGGTATCGTTTCAATTACCCAAAACTTGGCTGATTACGGAGATGATGCTTTTTCTAAAATGATATTTGCAACAAGTTACACAAAAATATTTTTGCAAGACGGCGCTACTAGAGAATTTTTAAAGCAAAGCTTCGATTTATCGAATTCTGATATCGAGCGAGTACTATCTGTTAGTTCACAAAAACCAAAATACTCAGAGTTTTTTGTACTGTCAGACATGAGCCAAGTTTTTAGACTTTACCCCGATCCTGCTTTTTATGAACTCGCTCAAACTGAAAATATCGCAAGAGATAACCAAATTTAGCCAGAAAGGATTTAATAATGAAAAAATATTTATTTTCGCTGCTTTTAGTTTTTCAACTTCAAGCCAAGGCAGATCTATGGGGTGGAGATCTACCACTATTAGCTCAGATTGTGTTTAACACTTTGCATACGATGTATGAACTTCAACAACAATCACAGCTTTTAAAAGATGAAATGGCTGGTATTAATGACCGTATTCAACGAGTCAAAACGATCAATGACATCGTTCAGCCCTCGGAGTGGGATAAGTGGAAAGAACCTAAAGAAGCGCTTGGACGGCTTGATAAAATCTATAAAGCACTGCCAAAAGAATATAAAACTGAAAAATCAGACTTAGTCGAATCAGAAATCGCTAAAGCCATGACACTTATATCTAATGTAAGTACCGACACGAAGTCGACTTTCGCATCAGGTAAAGAGTTAGAAACGCGCGCTTTAAGTTCTTCCCCCGGAGTATCTGCAAAACTAACAGCTTCCGGCGTGGGAACTTTAATTTCACAACAAGCTCAATCACAGGTGATTCAAAGTCATGTTGTAAGTCTTTTGACTCAAATGCTTGCCGATGGTCACGAAAAAGAATCAAGAATGATTCTAACAAAAGCTGAGAACTATAAAACTTTCTCTCAGTCATTGAGTCAAAAAGAAAGTTCATTTTCAAACACCGCCTTAAAGTTTGGAAAATCGAATGAATAACAATCTTTCCCAGTTAGAACAGTACGATAAGCTTTTACCTGTAGCGAAAAGTCTTTATGCCCATACCAGCTATTTAAGCTGGCAAATGCTATTACCGCTATTTTTGCTAAGCATTGCTATTGGCTATTCGACTGATCTTGGCATTACAGGATCAATCTTAGTTCGATTGAAAAGACTTTTTATTGTGACGTTGTTACTTGTCGCTTTCCCGACGATTGCGGAGTTTGTTCAAATCCTTGGGACAGAAATAGCTCGCGGCATTGATGATATGACGGGAATAGACATGGTGCTCGATGCTGCCAGCAAAAAAGCGGATACATGGTCATTTGATCTTAACGGCATATTAAATATGGGAAGTGATTTATTACTTGGAGCACTAGCTCTGTGTAGTTTCTTAATTCTAATGCTGGCTCGTTATTTACTGCTCGCCTTTCAACACTTCTACTGGCTTTTAATGGTGGTCCTTGCGCCGTTTATGATTTTGGCCTCACTTTTTGAATCGGCCTCTGGTGTTACCAAAAGCTTATTTAAAAACATGTTTCAAATAGCTGCTTGGCCGATCATCTGGTCGATCTTATCGGCATTTTTAAAAGCCATCCCGTTCGCATCCATTTATGCAACCGAAGGCGGGCTTTTAACCGTTGTCACTTTAAACTTAATCATTGCGGTCGCACTGCTATTTTCACCGTTTATAGTCTCACAACTTTGTGACGGCGTAAGCTTAAGCGTCGGAGATACACTTAGAAAAGGCGCCCTTAAAGCAGTAGCCATTGCAAACCCGAAAGCGGCCGTTATAGCAAACAAAGCGGAACGCTTAGAGAAATTTAACCAAACAAGAAAATTAATTAACAAGTAATCAAGGAGATTTAAATGAGAAATAAAATTATGTTACTGGTCTTATCATTTACTACTTTTTTATATACTTACGATTTAAGAGCTGAAAGCACACTTATTCAACCGACAATCATTCAACCTGTTTTTCTAAAATTAGGATTCAGCTCTGTTATTGAATTTAACGTCGAGCCTGAGAAAATAATTATCGGAGACAGTCAAAACTTTCAAGTCGAAAAAACTAATAAATCATTGGTCATCAGATGTCTTCGTCCCTACGCCAGTAGTAATTTATTCGTATACTTTAAAAAATATCCTACTCAAATCTATTCACTAACTGCTGACGAAGAGGCCATACCGACGTTACTTAAGAAAATGGTTTTAACTGACTCTGCTTTAAAAACCGAATCGAACTCTACAACTGTATCAAAAACATCTGATACAAAAATCAGAAAATACACGGATCGCTTAATCCTTAAAAAAACTGAATTCGCAAGAGCTAAAGATTATTTGACGATTGATTTTTTCATTACTGCAAGCAGTGAAAATAAACTCTCACCAAACTGGAAGAAAATAATACTTAAATGTGGGAAGACCGAACTCCCTACTTATAAAACATGGGGCGAAAGACAAGAAATCCAAAAGGACACTGAAATTAAAGCTCGTGTGATTCTTCTAAGACCAAATATTGGATCATCTCTGGTGGCTTCCAAGTGTGTTCTGATCGTTCCACTAAAGAATATGAATAATAATTTAAAATTGGAGTTTAAATAATGAATTCAAATATTAAAAATCCAAACTCATTTATAAACAGAATGAAAAAATCGCTAAAACAAAGATGGAGTGCTTCAGACGGCGGAATTTCTGAGGTCAAATTTCAAACTTCTTTACTATTAAAAGATTTAGGCATTTTCCTGGCGCTGCCGATAACAACGGTCGTTCTGTTTAAAATGATCGAGAATGCCAGTTTAACTAAAAAACCGAATCGATCTATGAATAGTTACAGATCTGCTGATTCAAATCTTAAAATAGATTCAAGCAGATCTCAAATTATTGAATTTAAGAAGAGCGGGCTATCCGGTCAATCAACTTATGGGCGAAAAACAGCTGGAACCCTTGTGAAAGTAAAACTACTTAATGTCGTTGAAACTTATTCCAATGCTCCAGTCTATGTTCAAGTTATGGATATTTCACTTGGCGGCGAATGGGTAGGATCAACTTTGATCGGCGAAGCCAGTCCTGATTCATCTATTGATCGCGCCAATATCAACTTCCATTTGGCTAAAAGCTTAAAGCCTGGTGTCGCATACCCTATGAAAGGCAGAGCTTTAAGTTTAAATGGAACTCTGGGAATCGAAGCTGAAAAAAAAGAAGGCTTCTTTGCAAGATCTGCTTTAAATAGCTCAGATTCAATCGGATCAGGCAATCAAGAATCTGATAACAATCTGAAGAACTTTTTAATAACTGCTCTTGCCAGTGGTCTTTTGAGAGAAGCCTCTAGTAACGGAAACGTCAGTCGAAATAGATCGCAGGTTTTAACGCTAAAGCCTGGCGAAGTCTTTTTCGTAGAATTGACAGATAACTTCCCAACAAAACAGTAAGGATAAAAAATGCCAAAAAATAATAATGAAACTTCATTACTTTTTATTGTCATAGCCATTGTTGGATTTGCAACCTATCAAGATTTCTCTGCTGGACTCTCTTTTTTAGATAAAGTGATTTTTCTAGTTTTCGTTTTATCATGGGTGCTGATTTTGGGACTTGTTTACTATAAAAATTTCTCAAAGCAAGCTCGTGAAAAAAAGCTAAAAATAGAGTTATTTAAAGACGTACCTTTATGCCTTAAAGAATCAACTCTTGAAAGTGTGAAAATAGGAATTGATATTGATCATAACCGTGAACTATTTCTTCCAGATCACATTCGAAAAAGACACGTTCATATCTTAGGTGTTACTGGCAGTGGCAAGACTGAAAGTGTTATACTTAACTTTTTAAAGCAAGATATCATGCGTGGTCTTGGAGTCATTATTTTAGATGCAAAAGGTGATCAAAGCTTTATTGATTATTTAACCAAAAACTCTGACAAAGCACGAGTTAAAATATTTGACTTATCCGATGCCCAATCGACTGGTTATGATCCACTTAATGAAGGCTCCCCTTTAGAGTCTGCTCAACGACTTTTCAGTTCGATGACCTGGAGTGAGGAATATTACAAATCTAAAGCCTATTCAGCACTGCAAGCAGCCTTTAGTTATCACTTTCAGCAGACTCAAAAAAATCCAAACTTAATGGATTTAAAACGATACTTTACGACTCACACTCTGTTGGCCGAAATATTAGGAATTAGTAACCAGTCAAAATCGTTTGATACTGAGTACAATGATTTATCCGGACTGCGCGATCAATTGTCTGGTTTAAGTATTGGTCACTTAGAGAAAATACTTTCACCGTCAGGTAGCGAAAACAAATTGAGCTTATCTGAAGTGTTTGACGGAAAAATACTTTATTTTAGACTTCAAAGTTTACTTTCGCCACAGGCTGTGGCTGTTATTGGAAAATTAATAATTCAAAATATTAATTTTTTAACAGGAGCTGCCCATAGGAAAACTTCGAGCAGTCATCAAATTGTACCAATATACTTAGACGAATTTGCAACTTTTGCGTCGCCAGAGTTTGCTGATCTTATATCAAAAGCAAGATCTGCTGGTTTTGCTCTGCACTTTTCACATCAAAGTAACGGCGAATTGATCGAAGTCTCGAAAGGATTTCTAAGTCGTATTACGGATAATTCAGCCACTCAGATTATTTTACGGGTCAATGATCCAGACACTGCTGAATTTTATTCAAGGGCATTTGGGACTAAACTTTATAACAAGGTCACTCAGCGCGTAACGAATACTTTAGACCATGATGCCGGTGAAAACACCGGTGAAGGCTCTATGCGTGAAGCTCATCAGTTTAGATCAAGTCCCGATCACTTTAAAACACTTCCAACTGGAACGGGTTCAGTGCTGATCGCTCATGGTTACAAAACTAAACTAGGAGCTTCACACGTCTTTACGATTCAGTTCCCACGATTAACCTAAACCGTTTTTTTAAAACAAAGAAAGAGATCAATATTTATGAAAAATATAATTCTATTTATAACCTTACCGCTGTTTACAGCATGCGCCACACTCAATGAATCAGTCCTTCTTGGAGCAGGCATCGGATCTGTTACAGCAGGCGTCGCAACGACATCAGCTTATGATAGATCAGGAAAGTCACTCCAAAATGAAGAACTTATCAGTCAACTAGGGCTTGGACTAGTCATTGGTGCGCTGGCGGCTTACTTGATTCATGATAACACAGTTCAACACAGAAAAGATTCTTACTACAATACACCGGAAATTTACTTCGGAGATTTACCACCAAGCCCTTTTATCATGACTCCATCTGAAAAAAAGAAGGTGCGCTAATGAGTAAAAGATTACAATTATTTTTAAACGCAGATGCCGAAAACAAGTTAACCAAAGTTTACGAAGAAATCACCTCAAACTTTAATTCGGGAAATATTAAAATTTCTGATGTCGTTTCTGAAATGATTTTAAGTAGCGAAATAGACATTAAAGAAATCAGACTCAAGTATACGGATTTGAAAAAATCGCTTATTGAGCTTGCTCATGCTGATAACTTAGATGTCGATGCTGCGATCAAGGCTTTACTCGAGCTTAGAAATAAGAACAGTAAAAAAGTAACTAAAAACGTAGTTAAAGTTCAAGAAAGTTTTGCATGAAGTCACTTAAACTATATGAGATTAAAAAAGGAAAACTCGTGCTCGAAACGCTAAAAAATTACGGCGTATTGAATATGAGAACTCTTTTTGAATTACTACCAGATTATCGCAATATCCGAAATTTAAAGCGAACGGTTAAAAACCTTTGTGAGCGGAAGCTTATCGTTAAACGGTATGAACAGATTAATGGATACAAATCTGTTTTTTATCAAATTAATCAAACTGAACTTGCTCGAAAAGCTGTAGGGCATTATTTAGATACTCCCGCTGAGAATTTAAAGCAGCGACAAGTGTCGTATAAAGAACTATTTCATGAACAAACCGTGATTAAGCTTACGCATTACTTAAAGACGGAACACCCTCAGGCCATAGTACTCAGAGATCATGAACTTATTAATCATCCACTGGCTGAGAATATAATTTCAGGACTTCACTCAATCGAAGTGATTAGGCCTGATGTGCTTTTTATTTGCTACGACCAAACCAAACGTAAAACGGTGTCCGTAGCGATTGAATATGAAAAATCACTTAAGTCTAAATCACGCATCGCTCAAAAACTGAATTTCTATACTCATCGAACGAGGGTTGATGGTGTTTTATATTTCTACCCTGAGAGCACGATTGATCATAATTTGCGTCATATTTATTTTAATAAGGTCATCGACAGATCGCTAAGAATTAAAAACTATGGAAAACATTTTTTACTCACGTCAAGACTTACAAATGATATAAAGAAATCATTCAACGTACTCAGAAATTCGACTGAATTAAGCTACTCGTTCAAACACTGGTTAGATATTTTAACTACCCATAGTGAGTATCAAAGACGTAACGACCACTTCACGAATGCGCCACTGTCGGTGGCACCAGGACTGTAATTTAAAGAACTCAACAACTATTTGAATTTAAACAATTAATTTAAAAAGATCCGCCGCCTTATCCCCTCTAAAGATTCCTGACTACTCACCCCCCACATTAGTGTGTGGTAAGTAGTCAGGAATACGGGGATGTGCGGCGGAGGAAGGGTTATAGTGAATAATAAGTACAATATAGGAGTTAATAAGAAAGAAGAGAATGGAGCTGGAAAAACGAAATTAAACGAGGTAAGCTCAGTGTGTGTTGAAAATCATTTAAGTGATTTCAATAAAAAAATGTTCTATGAAAATCAAATAGGCTGCAAGTGGTATAGCTCTAGTGAAGCATCGGCTTTTCTTTCTATCTCTGAAAATGCATTACGAATTCTCGTCTACAGAGGACAGATTCCGTTCTACAAATTCGGGCGACGATTGAGATTCAAAGCAGATGATCTTTTGAACCTTTTCAAAACGAAAGGGTTTTAATATGGCTATAACAAAGTACGAATTAAACAATAAATTTTATTACGAAGTTTACGTTTCCGGTAATGATTCCGCTGGTAAAAAATGGCAAAAAAGAAAACGTTCTATCGAAACGATTCGAAAGGCTCAAACTATCGAATTTGAATTTAAACGTGAACTGGCTCAAGCTAAAGAGCAAGCCGTTCCATTTAGATTTCACGAATGGTTTGAAATTTGTATGAATCGATTAGAAATGGAAACTCGCAAATCAACGGTCAGTGGATATAAAGGCATTATTCATAAATGGGTTTATCCCTTCTGGAAAGATAAAGATATTCATACGCTAACTAAGAACCATGCTTATGAACTCATTTACAAACACTGTGCGAGCATCAAGTCAGACTGGTCACGTAGGAATTTAATAAAAACTATGAGGCGCATCTTTAGAATGGCGATTGATGAAGGTCATATGACCGTTAATCCTTTCGCAGGTATGATGATCAGGACTCCTGAAACTGATTTAACAGTTTTAACGAGTACTGAAGTTCAAACATTGCTACATGAAGCAAAAATGGCCCAGCACAGGTTTTACCCAGTATGGATTTTTGCTCTTATGACCGGAATGCGTTCTGGCGAAATGTTTGCTCTTTTATGGAACGATATAGATCTAGAAAATAGATTAATATCAGTTAATAAACAGTGGACATCTAAAAATGGCATCTGCGCAACAAAGACTCGACGAAATAGAATGGTTCCAATTTCTGATGAATTTTATCAATTCCTTTTGGAGTTAAAAATCGAGCGTGGACAAGAAAAATCCGTTTTACCATTATTAACTGAATGGGAAAATGGAGAGCAGGCTCGAGTTTTAAGAGACTTCTGTCAGGCAATCGGAATAACTCAGATTAGGTTCCATGATCTACGTGCGACCTTTATCACTAACCTCCTCGCGTCCGGGGAAACATTAGTCAGAGTGATGTCCATCGTTGGACATTCTGAGCTCAAAACGACAAATGGCTATCTCAGAAAAGCAGGAATAGATGTTAAAGGTGGAACAGATAAGCTGACATTCAAGGTTCCTAAATTTGATGGAAAACTATTCAAACTGAGCGATTACAAAGTTGACGCAGGAGGAACTTAGTGTTTCAATATTTTTAGATACAACTGAAGTCGGTTGTTAATGAAATCAAGGGGTTAAGGCCTAACCGTCGAACGCCCCAGTTTTTTCTAATAAATCTTCACGCATTCATTTGTCAAAAAAGGCTTTTGCAGGTTCGAGGCAAATAATTGAGACGATTAACATGATCTATAAAATCCGTTTTTGAAATCCGCGTATCACGAATAGCTTTTACTAAAATATCGAGAACAGGTAGCAATTTATCGACATCTCGCTGCCACTCTGTTTTATTCGGAGCAGAATATTTTACATCTGTAGGTCTTTCAAGATAGGCGAGTTCATACTGAGGGCGGTCGTTATATGTTTTACCGAGCCATATCTGATTTCTCGCTTGCCCGTCCATAACAAAGTCTCTGGTATCATCGACCAAAACTGTCGAACGAAGATTAAAAAATCGTGAAATATCTTTTTTAAGTCGATCTGAAAACCCCAGCTTGGGGTCTTTCGAAATTTCAGTTAAATCATTACGCGATAAAATTTTAAAAGGCTGAAATTTATTTGATTTCATTTTTTCATTTATTTTACCGTAGAGATCTTTAACCACATCGTGGTTGCGTTCTGACTCACCACCACTATAAAAGGAAATGCGCACACCAGGCATCGAGTGCAGAGTTATGAGAAAGTCGACAACATGTTTAGTGTAACGATAAATCCCCGTACTATGACGAAACACACCTTCAGGCACGGCCTCGGCCAGCGCTTCCGTGGTCGGATTAAGGATTGTCCAATCAATATCAAGAACGATATCGATTGGAGTTAGCTCTTGCGTGTTGTAAATTGAGGACTGAGCGAAAACGACCGAACTACAAAATAATATTCGAGCTGTAAAAACTAGAGACAAACTCAGAGCTATTAAATAAATGGTTTGTTTCCAGTTTCGCTTTTCAAGCAAGTTCAAATGATCCGCCAAGCTTAAGGCAATTTTTCAGCGACATACTTCATGATGGCATGTTGACCGAAAACAGCTCTTTTTTCGACTCCATTTTCAATTTTTTTAATGGGACAAAAAATTTCTTTTTCATATCCTTCATTGATTAAAGCCAAAACCTTTTGTTCCAATTGTTTGGTTCGTACAAGTTGAGCTTTCTTAATTGAATGCTTCACCACTTGGTTAAGCTCGTAAGCATAATCACCATTCAATCGGCCCGCTTGAGAGTCTTTAAACATATCTATTAACTGATCAAAACGATTTGATTCATAGCTATCTAAAAACGTTAATGCGCCAAACGAAACAACCCAAGCCACTACAGTATCAATCTTGTGGCGTCTTTTAGCCGCGATATCATAAGATAAACCACAATCAGCAAAGGCCGACGCACTTAAAAAGCCAACACAAATGAAAGTCATCAATTTTTTCATAAAAACCTCGCTACAGATTATAAAGCAAATCGTAGACCAAATAGGAACGATTTCACTGCATTTGAGGCTTGAAATTGTTGATTTTTATTTAACAGATTCTAGAATTGTCACTCTTATTGTCGTGTGAGCTTAGCATTGTTGGTATTGTTACCGTCATCGGAGAGAACTTCTGGATCGGCCTCAAACTGTGCGACCACCGTACTCGATGTTTTCCATTCATCCCATGTCGTGCCCGTTACGGCCGGACCAATGATGAGAATATAAAGTTTATTATTAGCATGATACAAAACTTGATAGGCCGGAGGACCATTAGGTGAACCATTTATGCCCAGAGGCTGATTGGATATTAAAATATACTTATCTGGCATCCCTGGCAGTAAAGGCACTATTGTCGCAATATCAGTGACCGGACCGATTCCACTGGGAGGCAGCGGCTGGCCGTTGGCATCCATTTCAGTCACACTGCCGGTACAGTTATTTTGATTGTAACTCGATATAACTGCTCGTGAATTAAAAACGACACTACTGACTTTTTCCAGTGTTACACTCATCATAGCTGAATTAACACCGAATACGAGACAATCTGATTTCCAGTGGCCTTCCAAAACACCCACCGTATTCTCTAGCTTGACCACACTATATCCACACCCTGTTAATAATGAAAAAAACAGCTGGGCTAAAATTATTTTTTTCATAAAATCCTTTTCAGTATCTACAATTTTTATCGGCTCATTTTAAACTGCACTTAAATTTTGTATCAATATGATGCAAGGATCAATACTGTGGAATTTTGTTACATTAAAAAATATTTAATCAAAAACACGCCGACGCTATCCAGCGCAAAATCAGCTCAGTTGGCAGAGCACTGGATTGTGATTCCGGTTGTCGCGAGTTCGAGCCCCGTTGGTTGCCCCACTTATCTTAATAACTCTTTAAGAATTCTCTCAAACTTCGTATCTTAGTTTTTTTATATCAGGCTCTTCTGTCGCCATTTCAATAACTTTAATATCTTTCATTTCTTTTACTTTTTCAGAATCAGTATAAGATATCTTATAAAGCACTTCAGTAATTCCACACTGAAATAATAATCTCATGCAGACAACACAGGGTGAATGCGTACAGACAACCGTGCAGTCATCCATAGAGATGCCATGACGAGCACAGTTCGCAATTAAATTTTGTTCAGCATGAACCATATATGTATATTTATCCGGACGCACGTTAGGTAACGCTTTATCGTTGGTTCCGCGAACAAAACCATTAAAACCCGTGGCCAGAATCGCACCGGTTTTATTCGATACCAACAAGGCACCGACCTGGGTTTCAGCATCGTGAGACCTTTGTGCGACAACTTCAGCTAGATTCATTAAATTGGCTACTTTAGATGGTCTCATGGCTTTATATGAAAGATGGTGGAGAACTTTGTCAAAATATTTATGCAATATCAGCATTTGAAGATGGAAAACATGACAACAAGCCCATGTCTTAAGAAGCTTTTGAAAAAGAGAAACTTTTCGTCAAGGTGCCTAAACTTAAGGGTTTACGGCTTTGTTCCAATTAACGACAACGCTTAAGGTAATTTGCGGCGATGTACTCAATAATCGCATGCTTGTCGAAAACAGCTCACTCCAGGAAAGGCATAAAATAAGTAGTTCGAAGTATTAGGATGGAATGACAATGAATGGGCTTACTCGGCCCGCAACGTTGACGTGCTTCAACGAATGGGGCCGACATAAACTAAAATAATGATTTACAAAGATACTGATATATAAAATGACTTGCGCCTTTTACGTCAGGGGATAATAAATATTTTTCAAAAAAAATATTTCGATTGTCATGTAATTCATCTTCATTATTTAAAACTACGCGCCTAATAAATTCTGAAATTTGATCAAAATTTTTTGCTTTATATAAATGACTGTAAACCAATTCACCAAATTTGTTAAACTGAGGAGACTTGAGTTTTTCTGTGAAAATTATTGGCTTACCTGTATATAAATATTCAGCCATAAAGGACACACTATCGAGTATCATTGCATCAGACTCCATAAACAAATCGAGATAGGAGCCCTCCTCTAGTCTTCTATTATCTTTTCGGTTCCAACTTTCATAATAAGAGTTTACCTCTTCATTTGTCCACCCCGCCAGACTCTCGAGCTTGTTCTTTAAAAGGGGATGTGGTTTGAAAACAATTTCTATCGAATCTTTGTATATTAAACTTAATTCTAACATTTTGTCTTTGAGCTCAATAAAGTTAGACAAATTCAATCCATGTACTAAGTTTTTTTCGATAGTGTGATGCGGAGCCCATATTATTATTTTTTTCTGATTTTTTTTGCTTCTTTTTTCAATCTTGCTCATCTCATCGAAGCTGGGATAGCCAGAAACTACGACGTTACTTCCTTTGATTTCCGATATAGATTCGGACATTTCTCTATGCACGTCAGTCTCGACAAAATGCTTCCATAAAAAATTATGAAAAGGTAAATTGTATTGGCTTTGATTTATATCCGCAAGCATCATTCCATAGGGAACATAACAAGTGAGTCGATCATAAAAGTTTTCAATGAGTAAATTTTGATATGTCAAATCGTACGGATTTGTAAAAAATATAACGTCCGGATCGATCAATTTTTTGATGTCGATCATTTGATTTTTTAAAAAATCATAACCATGTTTGACCGTTACACCTTTTAATGAAAAGTAATTGTAAGTCTCGTCTGCAACTGATTCTCTTTTCCCTGTTGGGTAATAAATATTAGGACAGATAACGACAAATACATCGAATCGATCGTCTTTTTGTAACCGAGATAACAAGTCATCTAATTTCCAGATCGATATTTCATATACAAAAAATACAATATTAATTTTCTTTTTTAACAAACGTATTTTAAATAATCTATATTTATGAAATGCTTTAACGACAGGTATGGTTCGTAGCATTCTTTTTTTAACAAGGTTTATTTTTCTTAAAATAAACCTGATCACCCTGTTAAACATGGCTACTGATCACTCATTTGGCTGCAGAACTTTACGGCTGTCTTAAGATCGTCTGGGGTATCTACTTCGCAACAGTCAATCATATGGGCCTTAATGGGTAAATGTTTTTCAATTTCAGCAAATATATATCCACCATTTTTTGCAATTTTAATACCTGAAAAATAAGCCAACCCAGACCATTCGTATGGGCTATTTTTAATTCGATCAAAACCTTCAATATACTTAGTTGTTGTATCTAATCTAACAAAAACAGCATCTTCCGATTTTGAATTCGTATAGCAAACTAGGCTTTCTCCATTTTCACATTCGCTTAAAAAATTTTTAAAACTCATCGGATTTACGATTAAGTCTCCATCAAAGCTAACAAAAGGTTTGCTCATATCTTTAGTAGCCAAATAGACACTGTAGGAATTTGTAGTTGTTTTATAATCAGCATTTCGTACAAAAATGACATCTTTTCTTTTTCTATACACATGCTCCATGACAGCCTCTTCCATAAAGCCGACCACCATATACACATTAGGAATTTCTCTTATAAGCTCTAATTGATAATCTATAATTTTTTTATTATTTATTTCAACCAAACATTTAGGCATGTTTAATTCTAATCGCGAGCCCATGCCTGCTGCACTTATGACAACATTTTCAACGCTTTGCACAGCCCCTCCTGACTATATGTAACGATGTGGGCTGACTTTATTAAAGTTTCTATTGGCTTGTGGACACCACCAAACGCTATGTTCAAATCACACTCTTCAAACATCTGAATATCTCCCATACCGTCTCCAATCGCCACCAAACGTTCAAATTGATTGCGCAATGACTTAACCGCCACACCCTTGTTCAACACATGTGTTATCGTTCCAAGCTTGTCGCCAATCACATCCGCGGATGATGAAAACACTTCGCATCCTAATTTTTCGTTGATGACTTGATTAACCCAAACATCTAAATTACCAGTCACTACAAAACTATTATGTTGTCTATTTTTTATAAAATCTACAATTTCGTCATTTAGTGATACACTATGAACAATCTCACGCACTCGTGAAATTGGAACTTCTGATAATAATCTACATCTTAGCAAAAACGATCTTTTAAATGGAATAATACCTTTGATTGTTGCATCGGTTAAAGCTTGAATTTCTTCATAGATTGAAAGTTCCCTAGCCAATAGTGGTAAAATTTCTTCACTTGTAATCGTACCATCAAAGTCAAAACAAAATGCAGTTTTAATAAAAGGACCTTTGCTACTTAACACGATCATTCCTTTTAAATACAAAATACCGATGGCGTGTTTCCAATTGCGAGTGCAAAGACTGATCATATAAATAATCAGCTGACACGAGCTGAAATTTTTCGCCAAATATTAATTTAAACATCTCAATATACTCTTCTTGGGTTCTGTAGATAGCATTATAATTAGCCTTAAGATCATCTGAATAAAAGTTCTTCAAAGTTAATCTATTGCCTATAATTGCAACGGGCTCTCTTAGATAAATTATTGGTGATGGTGCTGTTGATAAAATCTGATTCAACTGCTTCAGCGTATCAAGACAATCAACATCATTCATATACAGAAAAACGGCCGTGATTAATACGAGATTGAATTGTGTACTTAATATATCTTTTTGTAGCAGATCTGTAGCTGAAATATTAAAAAAATTAATATGACTCTTTGCTAAATATTTTTCTTTTGCTATTTTTACGAGCTCTTCTGACGCGTCGACTCCGATATAACGAGCTCCTTTTTTGACGCTGTATTCTGCCAATCTGCCGATACCACAGCCTACGTCCAATACTTGATGAATACAGTCTTTGGCAAAGACTTCATCTAGTATCTCAATTTCTCGTTGATTTCTTTTTTGTGCATTTTCTTCGCTACCGAACATTGTTGTCGAAAGACCTTTGTCTTTTGAAATAACTGCTCTCTCATTAAAAAAACGTCTGATATCATTATAATCAAGGTCAATTTTTTTTCCTAGAATGCGCCCGTTCATTATTACGCCCTTTATTTCGATTGAATTTGATAAAATTGTGCAGTTTCCGTATTCGAATGGCAACGAATTTCGTGATTTGCGCTGGATATAGGTTCACAAAGCAAATTATAAACCAAATAGAAGCGATTTCATCGTTTTTAAGGTTTAAAATTGTCGAGCTTTATTGAGATGCTCTTAAATTATCAATCCTACATTGATCTCCACCAGTTTTTTTGTAGCCAATTCCCTGAATTAAAATTACAACAAATTAATGAAAGCATTTTGGTGGTTTAAGCAAAATTCCGTCGCCGGCATGGCCCGCCCCGGATTTAATGGCATTCGTTGGTTTGATATGCCCTTTGAAGAGTCGATCGTTTATGCGTGGATTGGACAACGCTCAAGCGGCACCTACTCTTTACAGTCTTTTAAATCACATCTTCGTGAATACGGTGCAATGGCTAAAGTTTTTTTTGATATGACCCAAGCTCAATTTGATGACATCGTTCAAAGTTTCGATCATATAAATCACTTTCAAAATATGTTTTCATTAATTGCCGACAAAACACGTTGCATCGATTATTTCGAAATCAAAAACGATGAAATTTATTTTCGGCTTAATCAAGAACGTCTGAATTTAGAAATTGATTTCATGAAAAAAAGTGGTGTCGGAGCTATCGTCACTTTGACTGAAAAGCATCATCAAAAAGATGAATTATCTGATCACTTCGACCTACATCATTTAGCTATCGACGACATGCACCCACCAACATTTGAACAAGCCGATCAATTGGCTCAGATTATTCGTCTTGCTCGCGCTCAACATAAAAATGTGGTCGTTCATTGTATGGCCGGTATCGGCCGCACTTCGACGATGCTGCTTGCGGCTCATCTTATCCTCGGTGAAAATTTCGAAGACTTAAAAAGTTTAATTCAAACACAAAATCCAACATACAAACTGAGCGGATCACAGTTTCATTTTGTGAACTCCGTAGCGAAACGACTTGACCTACCGCTGGTCTAATTGTTCACCAAATTTGGGGTAAAAATCCCTATAATTTTTTTATGTTTTCAAATCTTTGACTATTCTGAATTAAAATCAAAATATGATAAAGACCCTCAATATTCGTTGAGTCTCCCCACACACGGAGTAGTAAAAAGCATGAGACATTTAAAAACGATTTTGTACGCGATCATTTTTACCGTCGTCGCTATTCTTGGTCAGCAGATTATATCACTATCGATGGATAATCAGATTCGCAAACAAGATTACTCGGATATTAACAATATCAAATACGGTTTATTTAGCGTAAATCAGTGGAAAGAACAACTTTCTGCCATCATTAACACCGAGGTTTCAAATCTCGATTTATCTGAAAACAAAGAACAAATTAAACCGATGTTAGAAACACAGCTCAATCAGCTGATTCATGGTGTTAATAAAAAAATTAAAGATAAAAATAAAAAAACTGTCAATGGTAAAATGAAACAGGCTTTCATCAATACGTTTGTTGATATTGACGACATAAAATCAGGTATACCTCAGTACGCCGATGAAATTATAAAAATGATGGAGAAACCTAAGACTAAAA
>CALMPX010000314.1 GCA_937871355.1 uncultured Bdellovibrio sp. | reverse complement strand
GACCATGGTTCACGCATAAAGCCAAACGGTATAATTTGATAATGTGGACGACTGCGGGAAACATCAAATAAAACAATATCGAGATGACGTTTTATTTTTCGATGACTAAAGCCATCGTCGATAATAGCCACATCATACTGTTTAATTTTTAATGCGGCTTCGAGTGTTTTATACTTTGTAGGTCCAGACCACACATCGGCAGCAACTAACGATTTCAACAAACAGGGTTCGTCTCCAAAAATCCCTGGTTGATGAATGTCAAGTGGGGTGACTTCTTGAGGATGTTTGAGCGAAGCTTTATAACTTTTGCTAACAATTAAAATTTTTTTATTTGGATATTGAGTTTTAATTTCATTAACTAAAAAGTGAATGAAGGGTGTTTTACCACTGCCACCTGTATTTATATTTCCTACGGAAATCACTGGCAAACCAAGTCCCGTCACGTTATCAGGAGAACTATTTTTTGCCTTCATAAACCAGTAATAAGGGCTTAAGGTATCTAATTTCATTTTAAATACTTACTTAATGCTTCAACGACTTTTTCTGTCGCTGTTTTTTTATCAGCTTCATTATAACCTAAAGCTTTTTTTGTTTGCTTCAGATCTGAGATCACTGACTTGGTATAAATGGGATCGGTGATATATTTTTCTAAGAGCGCTGCTAAATACTTGGGATTGGTGTGTTCTTGTTTTCGTTCAGGAACAGCTTCTTTATCAAGGACAAGATTAATCAATCCGAAAAATTTAATATTTACTAACCAGTTACCTATTACACCGGTCAGCCAGTTCACTTTGTACATAATGACCATCGGTTTTTCTAAAAGACCCACCATCAATGTCGCCGTGCCAGAAGCCACAAGAATCAAGTCCGCCATGCAAATCATACGATTCGGATCATCCTTGATCAGAAGATACGGGAAATTAAAGTTTTGCAAATACGGCAACAGATGCTCACGCTCTAAAGTCGGAGCCACGCAAATCGAAAGGCGAATGTGTTTATGTTTTCGTAACACAATTTGAGCTGTCTTCAGTTGGATGGGAAAATTCCGATCGATTTCACCGTGGCGAGATCCAGGCATTAAAGCCAAAACTAATTCATCATTTTTAATACCATATTTTTGTCGATGCCCTTGAATCAAAGACTTATTATACAAAGATTCATCTATGTCTTCTAATAAGGGGTGGCCGACAAACAAATTTGGAACTTGGAATTGATCATAAAAATTCTTCTCAAATGGAAAAAGTAAAAATACTCTTTCACAGTACGCTTTAATATCATGAATCCGACTTTTACGCCAAGCCCACACTTGCGGTGAAATATAATAAAAAACTTTAATATTTAAAGCCTTTAATTTTTTAGCTAGTCTTAAATTAAAATCAGGATAATCCATCAAAATAACAAAATCAGGTTTTTGTGTTTTCGCTGCTTCAACAAGATTATTAAAAATTGATTTCAGCTGACTAAAATGCTTAATAACTTCGACGAGACCGACGACAGCCATTTCTTCAGCATGACCAATACGCTTAAAACCTGCGGCTTCCATTTCGTTGGTACCCACTCCGAAAAACTCAATTTGAGGTCCGCCGTCTCTCTCTTGTTTTTTCCACAGTTTAATTAATTTAAGAGCGTAATGTGCACTTGAGGCCTCAGCCGCGATGATCATCACTTTGCGAGTCGACAAAATTAGACTCCCTCAATTTGAGAGACTATTTCTTCGATCGTTTTTAAAGCGGCCGTAGCTTCGCGTCCCGTGATCGCCACGGGCTTTTCTTTTTTAACGGCTGAAATGAAATGTTCGATCTCAAGACCTAATGCATCTACTTTGCCTACGACCCATTTTTCAACTTTGTGTAAATCAGGCTGTGTTTCATCTGGCAGTAACACATCAGCTTCCGAAGTCGCTGTATTCATAAGAATAACTCGGTCATCCATCACCGCACGGTAATTGCGTACGATTTGCGGTGTTAAACGAGAATTTTGTATATGAACTTGAATACCAGATTCCAAAGTCAATAAAACCGAAACATCGTCAATCGTGGGACGAATCATCTTTTGTCCAAATGGTATA
>CALMPX010000313.1 GCA_937871355.1 uncultured Bdellovibrio sp. | reverse complement strand
TCACATTTGTTGAATCTCTTTTTTCCTCACGACCAAAACCAATGGCAATGACCGTGACGCGAACTTCGTCGTTTAATGTAGGATCGATAACGGCTCCGAAGATCACTTCGGCATCTTCACTAGCAGCTTCAGTAATTAATGTCGAAGCTTCGTTTACTTCGTATAATGAAAGATCAGATCCACCTGTGACATTAATAATGATACCTGTTGCACCATCGATTTTTACATTTTCAAGTAGTGGCGAAGAAATCGCTTGAGTCGCGGCTTCAATCGCGCGGTTTTCACCAGTCGCCGCACCAGTTCCCATCAAAGCTAAACCTTTATTCGCCATAACTGTACGGATATCGGCGAAATCGAGATTGATTAATCCACGAATGTTAATCAAATTTGAAATACCTTTGACGGCTTGTAATAAAACTTCGTCTGCTTTTTTAAATGTATCCAAAAGAGGAGTTTTCTCAGAAGAAATAGTTAATAATTTTTGATTGGGAATAACAATCAAGGCGTCCACGTTATCACGTAATTCTGCTAAACCGGCATCAGCGTGCTTAGAGCGTTTTTTGCCTTCGAATATAAATGGCTTAGTCACAACACCGATCGTTAAAGCACCTAATTCACGTGCGACTTTTGCGACGATCGGAGCTCCGCCGGTTCCCGTTCCGCCGCCCATACCAGCTGTTACGAAAACCATATCCGAACCTTTGAGTTGTTCAACAATTTCATTGTAGGATTCAATCGCACTTCGACGACCAACATCAGGGTTAGCGCCTGCGCCTAAACCTTTGGTTAAATCTAAACCTAATTGGATTTTTTGACCGGCTTTACTTGAATTTAAGGCTTGAATGTCCGTGTTGGCCACGACAAAGTCGACGCCTGTCATACCGCTTTCGATCATCGTTGTTACAGCATTGCTTCCACCGCCACCAACTCCGACAACTTTAATACTCGCTCCGATACTGACGTTTTCTTCTAATTCAAACATTAATTCCTCCCTGATGAAAATTTAAATTGTAAAACAAAAATGTAAAAACTAACTAAAATAAATCTGTAAAAAATTTCTTAACTTTGTTCGAAAAATCACCCATGGATTCAGTCAAAACTGAAGTGACCATAGATTCATGTTGGTTCATGTAAAGATCTTTCTTTTGTTCGTAAGCGTATTGCAATAAACCGATCGATGTGGAGAATTCACTTCCCTTTACCACATCTCTCAACCCCTCAACAGCCATTGGAAATCCGCGACGAAGCGGAATGTCAAAAATGAATTCTCCCATTTCAACTAAGCCGTCGAGCTGACTGGCTCCACCAGTCAACACGATTCCAGATCCGAGCAAAGGTTGCAGACCGCTCATGCGAATATTATTTGAAATCATATTCATACACTCTTCGGCGCGAGCCTCGAGGATCATCGCTAATTCTTTTTTCGGGACGGCGCGAGGTTTTCGGCCGCCCACACCCTCAACATCGATCACTTCGTCATCAGCAACTAAGCTGGCCAAGGCGCAACCGTGTTTTTTCTTAAGAATTTCAGCGTTAGCTTGAGGAGTTCTTAATCCCACCGCTACATCTTGAGTAAAATGAACGCCACCTAATGGAATAACCCCTGTATGAGCGACGCTGCCATTTAAAATATAAACTAATTTTGTCGATCCACCACCGATGTCAACAATACAAACACCTAAGTTTTTTTCATCAGCGCTGAGGACTGATTTAGTCGTTGCCACTTGATCTAAAACTAAACCAGCTACTCGCATCCCCGCTTTTTCAATACATTTTGTAATATTTGATAAGGCCGGAGTACTGGCTGTAACGATGTGAACGTTGGCTTCTAAGCGCACACCTGACATTCCAATCGGATCCATAATGCCGTCTTGGTGATCTAATTTAAATTCACGAGGAAGCACGTGAAGAACCGAACGATCCGTTGGAACTTGGATGGCCTTGGCCGCTTCGATCACACGATCGATATCGGATTGCGTGACTTCTTTATTTTTAACGGCCACCATTCCGGTTGAATCAAAAGATTGAACATGCGATCCGCTGACGGAAACCCACACGTCTCCAGCGCGAGATCCTGACATCAATTCGGCTTCTTCTTTGGCCTTACGAATGCACTCGGTTGTTGATTCGATATTCACGACAACACCTTGCTTCAAGCCAGAATTAGGTGATGTTCCCACCCCGATAACTTCGATTTTTTGTTCGTGATTAATATTGGCCATAACAATTTTCACAGATGTTGAGCCGATATCTAAAGATGTGATAATGGGACCAGTCGATTTGAACTGATTATTGCTGTTCATCTTGTCATCCTTGATGTTTTTTGGTTAAAACATGCTGCTAATTATGTTACGCCGTACTTTATGTTTATATTAAGACAAAGGTCATCCAGACTAATGTCTTTAATCTAAGCTTATTGACTCTGCTGCAACCTGACAAGAACTTTTTTAGAAAGATTTGCATCTATGACGCGTGCTTTAAGATCCTTCTTCTCGAGATAATCGAGAACTTGCGATACTCGTGCTGATTTCATTGCGAAATCATTTTCACCAAATTTAATTTTTATATTCGAATCAATCAGTTGAATCCAATATCCATCGCGGCGATCATAGGAAACTTCTGATAATTTTGTGCTGCTCATTTTTCCCAAAGCCGGCATTGATTTCAACAACTCAATGGCTTTTTTTCTTTTTTCGACGTCTTTTTTAAAGTCATCACCCATCAATAACGCCAATGAAGGAGCCTGGCGCGAATCAATTTCGGGCAGCAGTTCTCCGCCCTCAGTTACCGGTACAAAAAGACCTTCACTGAGTTTTTTTTGAGACGTCAAAAGGTACGACAACTGATGCGGTAAAATCGTTATTTTTAGCTCTGAGGGCCAATCTCGCGATACGCGAAATTCTTTGATCCATTTTTCTTTTTTTAAAATATTAGAAATCTGCCCCAGCGAAGTTTTCATCAAAGATTGACCTTTTAAAACCTCGAATTCTTGAGATAATTCTTCGACGTAATTTTTCGGAAAGTTTTTCTGATTTTCTGATGTTGAAATTTCTAAATTGATTTTTTGAATCAAAAAAATGTCATTTTGATCAAGCGTATAGATGGCAAAGGCAAAGGTTGCCGGAATCACTAAAAAAAGAAGGAGCCATTTCATGTAAGGTTTGATCATTAGAGTCAGTTTACCTGACTCTAGCCATTCAGTTTATAATAAAAATACAGTTATGACCTAAGTCCTGAAATGACCTGCGCGGACCGCCTAATAAATTGGTGACTTTAAACGAGCTGATCGTTATATCATCAATATGCAAAATCATAGCTTAGATATAATTGAAGTTGGACGACGTCTTCATGCTCGTAACATGCTTTCGGCCGCCGATGGAAACATTAGCGTGAGAATCGATGATCAAAATATCCTGATCACCCCCTCTGGTATCGCCAAAGCCTTTATGAAAATCGAAGATATGGCTGTGATCACTTTGGATAATAAAATTATTTCTGGAAACCCTTCGTCGGAAAGATTGATGCATCTTGAAGTTTACAAAAATTGCCCCGAAGCTCAGGCCGTGATTCATGCTCACCCCATGACCGCGATTGCTTGGTCCATTGCTCACCCCGAAATGGAAAAACTTCCGAGCGATTGCTTATCCGAAGTTATTTTAGCCACCGGCGATATTCCTTTTGTAAAGTACGCCCGACCGGGCACGCAAGCCATGGGAGATGTTCTCAAACCGTACCTTCCTCAGTACAAAGCCATGATTCTCAGTCGTCATGGTGCCATCACCTGGGGCGGATCCTTAGCCGAAGCTTACCGCGGCATGGAGCGCATTGAAAATTCGGCACAAATTTTAGCCCAAGCTCAACAATTAGGTGGTATTCATCCTCTTCCAAAAGAAGAAATTGAATATCTTTATGAGCTTCGTAAAAAAATAGGAAATGTGTTGTTATAAATATGAATACCATTCATTTAAAATCCTTAGCTCTGACTTTTTCCTACAATGCCGAATCATTAAAACTTCGCTTATTAGATCAAACTTTATTACCACATGAAGAAAAATGGCTCGATATCAAATCCACCGAGCAAATGATCGATGCGATTAAAAAATTACAAGTTCGCGGAGCTCCGCTGATCGGTGTCGCCGCCAGTCTTCAATTAGCTCAAGCGGCTTTTCTTGATTTCAATATCGATCAGTTAAGTCAACAAGCTGATGCGCTCTACGCGGCTCGTCCCACCGCTGTGAATTTGATGAACTGTATAGATCGTATGAAGAAAAATTTGATCACTGAAAAAAATAAAGCTTCCTTTATTCAAACAGCCATTGATTTATTTAACGAAGATGTTGAACTGTGCAAAAAAATCTCTCGTCATGGTGCGATCTTAATTAAAGATGGCGATAACATTTTAACTCATTGTAATACGGGTGGGCTGGCCACAGCCGGAGTTGGAACAGCATTAGGAGTTATTCGTGAAGCTTTTGAACGCGGTAAAAAAATTCACGTCTATATAGATGAAACGCGTCCCCTTTTACAAGGTGGTCGCCTGACCGCCTGGGAACTGCAAAAATTAAATATTCCCTGCACTTTGATAACTGATAATATGGCGGCTCAATTGATGAGCCTTGGAAAAATTGATAAAGTCTTTGTCGGCAGTGATCGCATCGCCGCCAATGGCGATTTCGCCAATAAAATTGGAACGTACAGTGTGGCAGTGAATTGCCATTACCATAAAATTCCCTTCTATGTGGCCGCTCCATTTACGACAGTGGATCCGACTTGTGCCGATGGAAAAAATATTCCCATCGAACAGAGAGCGGCGTCTGAAGTACTCGGAGCACGCGGAAGTTTCGGGGATATTACTTGGGCTCCGCATAACATCAAGGTCTACAACCCGTCTTTTGATATCACTCCGGCCGCTTTAACCACGAGTTGGATTATGGATCAAGGTGTTTTCACTCAAGATGATATTTTGAAAGGATGTTTCTCATGATCGGAATTATTGGTGGATCAGGCTTTGAAAAGTTTGAAGATTTTAAAACGGTTGAATTACATTCTGTGGAAACACCTTTTGGAAAAGCCTCTTCCGGTTTTAAAAAAGTTTCAGTCGATGGCATCGAATTTTTATTTATATCTCGCCATGGTGATCACCATGAGCTTTTACCCAGTGAAATCGATTACCGCTCAAATATCTACGCCCTTAAAGCCGCCGGAGCCACCAGCATTATTTCATTCAGCGCGGTGGGATCTTTACAAAAAGATTTAGCTCCAGGTGATCTAGTGATCCCCTACCAATACATTGACCGAACGAAGGGATTACGCAAATCGACGTTTTTAGGAGAAGGATTGATTGGACACGTTTCGTTAGCACATCCGATTTGTGAAGTTATGGCGGAAAACCTGCGCGCTATTCAAAAAGAATTTAATTTTAAAATTCACTTTGAAAAAACTTATATCTGTATCGAAGGCCCTTATTTTTCAACCATCGCTGAATCGAATTCGTATCGACAAATGAACTGCGATATTATCGGCATGAGTAATTTCCCTGAATACGCTTTAGCCCGCGAAG
>CALMPX010000312.1 GCA_937871355.1 uncultured Bdellovibrio sp. | reverse complement strand
AGCACGCAGAATATCATCAGCGACTGATAATTAATCCCTTGAGCATCGAGGTAAGGCTGAACACCGAGCGCCTTCATAACAATTGAAATTGTTGTGATAATAAGAATATTCACCGCTACAAACAAGAATACTCTCCGAGCCATTTTCATAAATTCAAATCCCTTCTTCTTTAAATTTTAATTTTTTTTGACTTATTTTATCTATAACCATCGAGGCCAAGATGGATAAACCAATCAAAGATCCAATAATGAGGAGTGACCAGCTAATTGGAAATTTTCCGCCGAAGGCTTCATTCAGCCAAACCATTTTAAGTCCCACAAACACTAGCACTGAAGCTAATCCATATTTGATGAAGGCAAATCTATCCATCACACCCGCCAACATGAAGTACATCGAGCGTAAACCTAAAATAGCAAAAATGTTCGAAGTAAATACGATCAAGGGCTCTTTTGATAAAGCAAAAATGGCCGGCACAGAATCGACAGCAAAAATAATGTCACTCAATTCAAGAAAAATGAGGGCTAAGAACAGCGGTGTGACATAGATTAAACCATTCTTCTTAATGAAAAAATTTTGTCCTTCAATTTTTGGGTGGACCCGAAATAATTTCTTTAATTGTTTAACAATAAAATTATTTTCCAGACTTTGCGGCTTCGTACCTGCAAGAGACATTTTAATCCCCGTTAATATCAGTAACGCGCCAAAAAAGATAACGACCCCATGGTATTGCATAAGAACAGAACCCATCGCAATGAAGATGGCTCTAAAAACAAGAGCTCCTAAGATTCCCCAAAACAGAACGCGGTGCTGATAGACCTTAGGTATTCCGAAGTAAGCAAAAACCAAAAAAAAAATAAAAATATTATCGATAGCCAAGGATTTCTCGACAACAAAACCTGTTAGAAATTCGAGCGCCGATGTTTTCGCCTGCACCTCTGGATCAAATCCAGGAATCGAAGTATAGCGTTCATGGGTTGAAAACCTATACTGGGCGTAAAGATAAAACAGGTAATTAAAAACGAGAGCTAAGCTAATCCAGATTGTTGTCCAAATCGAAGCTTCCTTAAAACTGACTTCATGTGCTTTCTTGTGAAAAACCCCTAGATCAAGGGCTAGCACAACAAGAACAAGCGCCACAAATCCTATATAGAACCACCAGTAATCATAAAATGGAAAAAGTATCATTTTTTAGTACATCCTTTATATTTTAAATTCATCATTTCTTATTGAAATATCGAACAATTTTATGTATATCTCAAATAGATAATAAATCTAACTTGTATACTTTTAAAGTATGTATAATTCGAGGTGTAAAATGAGTCCATGGGTCAACTATCATCATTTATTTTATTTTAAAACGATAGCCGAAGAGAATTCAGTTTCTAAAGCGGCACTAAAACTAAGAATAGGACAACCGACTTTGTCTGCGCAACTTAAACAATTTGAAGATCAGCTAGGAATTCAACTTTTTGAAAGACACCATAAAAAATTAATTTTGACAGAGCAAGGAAAGGTGGCGCTCGATTACGCAAAAAACATTTTTCGCATGGGATCTGAAATGTATGAAGTGCTTCATGATCGACTTAAACCGCTTAAACCGTCTCTTCATCTTGGGGCACTTGATAGTGTTCCAAAGCAAATTGTATTACAACTCGTCAAGCATGCTTTTCGTATTTCGCCCTGTCAAATCACACTCTCTGAAGGAAAGTCTGATGAATTAATTCGAGAGCTTTCCTCGCATCGGATGGACCTCATGGTAACAAATTTTATGCCGACAGGAACAGATGGCAAGGGACTCCATTCTAAATCCATAACTAAAAAGAACGTCGCTTTTTACGCCGCCCCGAAATTCAAGTCTTTAAGAAAAGGGTTTCCGAAATCAATATCCGGAGAACCTATGATTTTACCAACCTACGATAGTCGAATGCGCCAGGACTTAGATCACTGGGCCAAACTTCATAAAATTGAGCTCAACATCGTTATTGAAAGCCAAGACATATCAGTCAAAAAACTCATGGCTATCAACGAAATGGGTTTAATTCCAACGGCCACTCATACCGTGACAGAACAAGTCCTCAGTGGAGAACTTATAGAAATCGGCCAACTTCAAGGTGTTCATGAAGAACTTTTTCTGGTTAGCGCACAAAGAAAAATAGAAAATCAAATTGCATCAAAACTTAAAGATTCATTCGTTGTATAGCTAATAACGATATAGATTATTATATTTATCTATTTTAACAATTTATAATTCTTCCGTAAAGTAAGTCACAAGTGAAAGCCAAATGCTTCACTTAAATTTATGGAGGATGATTTATGTTAACTTCACGACGAATGACCCTGAAGCCGTTATTAGATTCAAAAGAGGGATTTCATTTAACCGCCTATCTTATTAATCGTGGTGATCTCATTGATCTCAAATCGCAGATCCGTACGACGATTACAGACGCCACTGATTGGCTGAGCGACGTTATGACGACAGAAGAACTCAGAAAATTCCTTGAGCCGGTCGAAGCACTTTTAAACGATGCTCGAATCTTTAAACAGATGAAAGGTAACATTGGAATTTTTCGTAATGAAGAATCATTTCGTATCTTAAATATTCCCATAGACATTGAGCAAACGTGCCAAGTGGCCACAAGTTTTCATATAAAACCGCTTTTACGCTGGCTCCAGGGCGACCAAGAGTTTTTATTTTTAGGCTTAGAAAATCAAGCTGCTTATCTCTATTTAGGAAATCAGGACTCGTTTAAGCTCATCGATTCTATACTATTTACGACTCAAGAAACTGAAACTTGGAAATGGCTCAATGATTGGATTTTAGATTTAACAAAAAGTTCTAAACCAAAACTATTTATGGCTGGAGAACCGAAACTACTAAAGATATTAAACAAAAATCTCACTTACGTAAACGTCATTAAAACGCCAGTATCTCTGTCTTTTAGACAAGATACCTCTATTGAAAACTGCAAAACAATTCGGAAAATTTTAAAAATAGATTCAAAACAGACCTTAGAAAAAGCATTGCTTGAGTTTAGATTTGCCGACGAAGACAACCGCGCCAAGAAGAATATTTTTCAGATTTCAAAGGCCGTCGTACAAGGAAAGGTTCGCAAACTTATCGTAACTGATGAACTTAATATATTCGGCAAGATTGATAAAAAATCTGGTGGAATCGCCATTCATCCTGTTGATCTTGATCATGAAGACGATTGCATTTTAGATGATTTAGCTCAAATGGTTTTAAGCCAAGGCGGAGAAGTCATCGTGGCTAAAAGAAATGAAATACCAAAAGGTCGCCCTATACTTGCGATCTTAGAAGATGACAGTCAGTTTTTAGAAAAGATAGACGAACTTCAGTATGAAACTAATTATAAAGGAGAAACATTATGATTCAAATTAAATTCAAGAACCTCGAGAAATCTGAAATGGCTCGTGAAGCGGCTTATGAAAGAGCTGAGATCTTAGTTGAAAAATTTCCTGATCTTGAACAAAGTAAAATTTTGATCACATTAGAGATGGAAAATTCTCCACTTAAAGCAGGCCCGGATTTATTTAAGGTCAAGCTTCACGTCACAGGCGGACGCTATGACGGTATTACTGTAGAAAAAACAGAATCAAGCCTATACGTCGCCTTAGCTGAAGTTGCGGATCACATGCTTGAAGTTCTTAATCGATTTGGAGATCGAGCACGCGTTAAGCAAAGAAATCGAGCGCGAAAACTAACAAGATCGTTTCTATCAGAAATAAATTCTGAAGAACTTAAAATTTAACACAGTCTAAAAAAGATTATCCTCATTAGATGATCTTTTTTATTTAAGGTAATCTGGTTAAATGAACTACAAATGTATCCGCTCCGCCGACACCGCCACCAGTTCCTGAAGTGAAAGTTGTCGGAGCCGCAGCAAAGCTAGTCGCATCAGCAGAAGCGGCGATCCAATCGGCCCAAAGTGAACCTTTGTTCGTATCCACGGCATCTGCTAATAAATAGAAATTATTTTCATCTTGTTTGTATACAAAATTATATAGTAACTGATTATTATTAGATACATCTTCTGCGGATATAACATAAAATTGCGCTGGAGCATCTGCAATAGATAAAAACTGCATGTTATCGCTGTCGGCCTCAGGCTCGGTAATTATAGATCCATCTGAAGATTTTCTCATGGTATAGGAACCAGCGCAGGCCGTATCATGGTCAAAAAACCAAAGAGCACTGTACGCTTTGCCATTTTCTATTTTATAAAATATTTTCACACCATCAGTCTGTGTGTCTTGGTTCATGTCAAAATTCACACACTGGCTTGCATAACTTCCGTCAATTAAAGCCGTGGGACTGACTGTACTTGATGCCGTATCAACATTTGAAGCGCCACAAGCTGTTAACAGACTGGTACAGAACAGAACAAAATAAAAACTAAATATTGGTTTTTTGAATTTTTAATCATACTCAGCTTATCGTCATTTTTTATATAGACTTGAGTATTTTCGAATCAGGACAATACCGTTTCGTTTTGAGACATATACAGTTGATATTGCATTCAAGTTTTCTTTGTTTGAAAGACCAAGAGCAACACGCCGATCACGATCGCAACATCGGCGATATTAAAAACTCCGGTCCGGGCAAGTGGCGCAAATTTTAAATCGATAAACATAAAATCGACCACATGACCATTTGCATGCGTCAAGCGATCAATCACATTTCCAATTCCACCAGCAAGAATAAAGGAATAAGAAAATGTTTCGTGACTTGATATTTTATTTTTAAGAATAGACCAAAACATAACCACCAAACCAATAGCAACAAAAAGTCCGAAGATCACAAATCGCGTGGTCGATGACATGTTTCCGCCCATACCCAGGAAGGCTCCTGGGTTTTCCGCGTAAAGCAATTGAAACATACCATCTAAGTAATTAATCGGCGCACTATCTTTTAGATATTTCACCGCTAATTGTTTGGTCCATTGATCTAATAGAACCAAAACAACTAGAATACTTAATACAATCGATATCTTCTTCGACAAAATCTTATTCATTAAAAACTACTTTGTATAAAACGTTTTTTGACCTTGAACGCGAGCGAGCAACTGCGGACTCGGAGATAAACGCTTTTGTGCTGATCTATTTTTAGCATAGAAATCGAGGCGCTCAGCAATGTACTTTGCTCCTAAACTATCCGCGTACTTACACAATCCACCACGGAACGGAGGAAATCCTGTTCCCATAATCATCGCTAAGTCGACTTCGTGTGGCGTATCAACAATTTTCGCTTCATCTAAAGCGCGAGTACATTCATTGGCCATAGCAAAAATTCCACGTTCGATACATTCTTTTGCATCGAATGGATTTTTTGGAGTCGATAAACCTAATTCAGCATAAATTGTTTCATCTAATTCTTGTTTGCGGCCTTCAGCATTGTATTTATAAAAACCTAAATTTGTTTTTTGTCCTAACCGATTTTTATTTAAAGCCATTTTTTCAAAAATAGGTGATGTTTCAACGCGATCAGGGAAAGCTTCTTTAAATATTTTTAAAACTTTAACACAAACATCTAATCCCACTGAATCCATGAGCTCAAATGGACCCATGGGCATCCCGAAATCTTGCACAAAGGCACGATCAACCGTTTTAATGTCCATACCTTCACTTAATAAAAATGAAGCTTCGGCCATGTAAGGCAATAACAAACGATTAACTAAGAAACCCGCCCCGTCTTTAACCACCACCGGCATTTTTCCCATTTTCTTCGCTAATTCAAAAACTGTTGCAATCGTTTCATCTGAAGATTTTTCTCCGCGGATAACTTCGACCAATGGCATTTTATGAACAGGACTGAAAAAGTGCATTCCGGCGAAATACTCAGGATGCGGATGACCCTTTGCTATTTCATTTACCGATAATGATGACGTATTAGTCACGATGATCGCGTTTGAACGCATATTTTGCGCCGTCTGACCGATGACTTTTTGTTTAATTCCCATGTCTTCAACAATGGCTTCGATAGTGACGTCAATATTTTTAAAACCTGAAAAGTCTAAAGTCGTCGAGACCAAAGACATTTTTTGAGTAAACTGATATTGATCGATGACTCTTTTTTTCGTCTATTTTTTCCAAAGATCATAAGCATGCTTTAGCGCTTTAGCATTAGCTTCGTTTGAAATGTCTTTCACTCGAACTGAGATCCCTTTATCTGCTGCGACGTAAGCGATACCACCGCCCATGGTTCCGGCTCCTAAAACACCTAAATGTTTTACGGGACGTGCTTTAACATTGGTATCATGAACGCCCGTGGCTTTCTTGACCATTTCAGTTAAATAAAATACGTGAATTAAATTTTTAGAAATATCCGTTGTGGCAAGCTTTGCAAAATGATCACATTCAACTTGCATTGCTTTTGCGCGATCGGTGTAACCATAGGTTTTTTTAACAACTTCGAGTGCTTCAATCGGTGCTGGATAATGACCTTTGGTCGCCTTCAATGTCGCCTCAAGAGCCTTTTTGAAAACGATTCCTTTTAACGGACCTTCTAATAATCCAGCCACGAAACCTTTTGGTTTAAATGTTTTGCGGCGTTTGACCGCGCCACCTTTAGCTAAGATTTTTTCAATTTCTTTTTCAGCAAATGATTCTAATAAATTAGGATGAACAGCATAATCCACTAAACCAATTTTTTGTGCTTTTTTAGCATTTAACAATTTACCAGCTAAAATCACATCTAAAGCCGCTTGAATTCCCACTGTTCTTGGAAGACGTACACTTCCGCCGAAACCAGGTAAAATTCCCAACTGAGTTTCTGGCAAACCAATACGCGTTGATGAATCATCCGATGCAATTCTGTAGTCACAAGCTAAAATCAATTCACAACCACCACCCGCGCAGGCTCCATTAACTAGAGCCATCGTTGGCATAGGAAGATCTTCGATCATATTCATAATAGATTGACCACCAGATACCGCTTCGCGAACAGCGGCTTCAGTCGTTAATTGTTTAATTTCTTCAATATCAGCGCCGGCAATAAAAATTTTAGGCTTAGCTGATTTAAAAATCACAAATTTGTAATTTGAAGTTTTAAGTTTTTCTAAGTGCGATTTTAATTCAGTCATCACCGCCGATGATAATTTATTTACTTTTTCTCCTGGAAGATCAAAAGTTAACGTTGCGATCCCATTTTTTTCTGTAAGTATAATTGCTGACATATTAACCTTCATTCTCGATAATCATTGATCCACCTTGACCGCCACCAATACATAATGTCGCTAAACCGAATTGTGTTTGAGACCGTTTCAACTCTTTCATCAAAGTTAAAACTAAACGCGTTCCCGTCGCTCCAACTGGATGTCCTAATGCGATAGCCCCGCCATTCACATTTAGAATTTCGTCACGAACTTCACCGATTTTATTTGATAATCCAAATTTTTCTTGCGCAAATTTATCTGAATCAAAAGCGCGTTGACACGACATCACTTGAGCCGCGAAAGCTTCGTTCAATTCCACGCGGTTCATATCTTTCATCGTCAATCCGGCTCGTTTCAATGCGATCGGTGTTGAATACACCGGACCTAATCCCATGCGCTCAGGTTCTAATCCAGCGAAAGCATATCCACGAATTTTAGCCATTGGTTTATAACCTAAAGCGTCCGCTTTTTCACGCGACATTAATAATACCATAGCCGCACCATCTGTTAAAGGACAGGCATTACCTGCTGTAATTGTTCCCGTTAATTTATCCACCATTGGTTTTAATTTAGCTAAGGCCTGCATAGTCTGGTCTGCACGAGGACCAATATCATTTGAAATAAATTCTTTAAAATCGGGTTCTAAAAACACTGTCGCGATTTCTTCCGCGAGTTTTCCTTGAGCCGCAGCCGCCTTCAAATGAGATTTCAACGCGAAAGCATCTTGCATTTCCCGCGTGAGTCCCCATTCTTTAGCTAAGATTTCGGCCGTTCCCATCATATTAATTCCCACAAAAGGATCGGTGAGACCTTCGACGATAGAAATGATGGGTTTATATTTTGTTTTAGACATGGGTGGCGTAGTCACCATCTCTTTAATTTGAGATAAGTCCGCTTTAAACCAATTCCATAAAGCGGAAAGTTTTTGTCCCGTTGTTTTAGCTGAACCTAATTTTTCAATAATTGAAACAATCGACGTTGGCATAATCAAAGGCATTTGCGACATATTTTCAGTTCCGCCTGCGATGACAACATCCATCGTTCCTGATTTGATTTTTTCATATCCATCCGAAATACTTTCTAAGGCTGAAGCGCAATTGCGGTGGACAGTATATGCAGAAGTTTTTAAAGGGATTCCAGAATTCAAAGCAATCACACGAGAAATATTCACGGCATCAGAAGGAGTTCCCGTGTTACCAACGATCACTTCATCGACAATTTGTGTATCTAAGTTAGTCCGCGCAATCAATTCGGTCAGTGCCACTTGACCTAGTTTGGCCGGATGTACAGTTTTTAATTTTGAACCTGCTTTTGCAAAGGGCGTGCGTACACCTTCAACAATAACAACGTCGCGCGGTGATTTAGTAGAACTCATGGGTTAACTCCTGATCTATTTTTTTAAATATGTTAGCGCCTAATTTACACAATAGCAATTGACGCTTCTCAACAACACTGTTGTTATTAGTTTCAAATTTGACCTTATTACAATCGCAGTCCTAGAATGAAAACTCTAACATACGGAGTTCACATTGTCTCTTAAAACAGAACACACAGCATTTGAAAAGCAGGCCTTAGATTTCCACAAACTCGGACGTCCAGGTAAAATCGAAGTTGTTTCCACCAAGCCATGCAACACTGAAAAAGCCTTAGCGTTGGCCTATTCTCCTGGAGTTGCCGTTCCTTGTCTCGAAATCGCCAAAAACCCTGACTCAGTTTACGATTACACTTCAAAAGGCAATTTAGTTGCCGTGATCTCCGATGGAACAGCGGTCCTAGGTCTAGGTAATATTGGTCCACTGGCTTCAAAACCAGTGATGGAAGGAAAAGGAATTCTGTTTAAAAATTTCGCCGGCATCGATGTTTTCGATATCGAAGTTAAATCGACTTCTGCTGCTGAATTTATCGCAGCGGTTCGCACGTTAGAGCCCACCTTTGGTGGAATTAATCTTGAAGGTATCAAAGCGCCTGAATGTTTTGAAATCGAAGAGACTTTAAAACGTGAAATGAACATCCCCGTTTTCCATGACGATCAGCACGGAACAGCCATCGTTTGTGGAGCCGGTTTATTGAACGCTTGCGCTATCGTTGGAAAAAAATTAAGCGATATTAAATTAGTGGTCAACGGGGCCGGCGCTTCGGCCAGCGCCTGTACTAAAATTTTTATCAGCCTAGGTGTTAAAAAAGAAAACGTCATCATGTGTGATTCAAATGGTGTGATCTTTAAGGGTCGCACCAAAGGCATGAATAAATATAAAGAAGAATTTGCCGTTGAAACAGAAAAACGGACTTTGACCGACGCCTTGAATGGCGCCGATGTTTTCGTCGGTCTTTCTGTAGCTGGAGCTGTGACTGGGCCCATGTTAAAAATGATGTCCAAAGATCCAATTATTTTTGCCATGGCCAATCCTGATCCTGAAATT
>CALMPX010000311.1 GCA_937871355.1 uncultured Bdellovibrio sp. | reverse complement strand
GCTGTCCTTTCGTAAAAATTCAGAGTTTCAAATTAATTTAATTTCGGCCGCCGTCGCTCCGAAAACTTTGAGCTTAGCCAGAGAAGTGCAAGATGCCGTAGATTCGGCACAGACGGACAATGATAAAGCGAATGCTGTTTCAGCCGTGCTCGAAAATTACTATGGAAAACCTTTGGGGGCGCGGATTAGTCCATTAGAATTTATTTGGGTTTCTCCGAATTGGGGATTGGCTTTGGTGATTGGTGATATATCAGTGGATACTTTAGTTCAGCGTCAATTGGGGCCTGTTTTAGATTTATACGCGATCAAGGATACAAGCTTATCCTATGCCTATTCCTATCTTATAAACTCAGAAATGTCTCTTGGGGGAACAGCTCATTTTAATCATCGCAGTGAAATGCAAGGGACATACAGTGCTTTAGATCTGGCTTTGGATTCTAATATTATCGATTTTAAAAAATCGGGCGAAGGCACCGTAATTGATTTTGATTTAGCATTTACTTGGAAACCAGATTTTAATTCAGAACCCAAAAAAACAGATAAAATAACTCAAAATCATGAATTAGGTAAGGCGCGAGTCGCTCGCATGTTGGCCCAAGAGAAAGCAGCTGATCAGATAGCTGAAAATGGCGTAGAGAAAACGGAAGAAAAAGTCATCACTAAAACTGAAGATATTCCCGTTGAGGCGATGAAAGAAACAGAAAAGCTAGATGTAACAGATGACAGTCATCTGCCAGAGGCGATCACAGAAGTTCCACAAGAAGTCGACACAAAAACGGATGGCATTCAAATTAAAACTAAAAAGTTAAAGGCTGAAAAAAGCTTAGCTCCCTATCAACCCTTGGCTTTTACGGCCGTCATTCGAAATGTTTTAGCTATGGATTATACTAAAACAACGATGTTAAATAAAGATTCTTTAGTTGCTCCAAAGAAAAACAACCGCACCATTGATCTTGGGGTTAGTTATGCCGTTTTTGAAAATAGTTATTCAAATTTAAAAGTAGCTGCCGAAGCTAAAAATATGTTGCACACATCGGCATCAGTTAATAAATGTTTGCACTTGGGTTTAGAGTACAGTTTGGTTCCGGCGGATTGGTTTGTGACTCAGTACCGTTTAGGTATGAATCAAATGTATTTAACAGCAGGATTTGGAATGCAGCTGAGTTTTTTGGACATTGAATTAGTGACCTATGGCGAAGAGTTTGGTACGGCGGACAACAAGGTTGAAAATCGTGTTAATGCAGTAACAGTCGCGTTTAAATTCTAATTCTTATGCGCCTAAGATTTAAAACTCGTTGAGCTTATCCTTGAGGTTTTCGATCATATTTTTAACTTTTTCGAATTGAACTTCTTCTGGTGTTTTAATAGCAGTTTTTGGTGTGTCTTCAGTCCATTCAATGGCGGCTGAGCTCAGGTTTGATTGAATAAAAGACCAACGTGTTTTTGCGCTGATTTCTGCGTCATGTTTATGACTGACTTTGTCAGGCAAAGTCTTTTTTTTAGATCTTTTTTTTGTCGAATCAAAGTTGCTCATTAATACGATCAATGCTACTTAGATACTTTAATTATTTCAAAGGAAAAAGCATGTCTCAAGAAATTATTTACACCATGAAGGGTGTCTCTAAAGTTTACCCTCCCAATCGTTACGTTTTAAAAAATATTTACTTATCATATTTTTACGGCGCAAAAATCGGAGTCCTTGGTCTGAATGGATCGGGAAAATCTTCTTTGCTTAAAATTATGGCCGGGGTTGACACTGAATTTTTAGGCGAAGCCTTTCCAGCTAAAAAAATGAAAGTGGGCTACTTAGAGCAAGAACCAAAATTAGACGATACTTTATCTGTACGAGATAATATTTTCTCTCAGATGGGTGATCTTCCAAAATTGATGAAAGATTACAATGCCATTAATGATAAATTCTCGGATCCTGATTTAGATCCGGATGCGATGAATACGTTGATCGAAAAACAAGGCGAGCTTCAAGAAAAAATCGAAGCTTTAGGCGGCTGGGAAGTTGATCAAAAAATTGAGATGGTTATCGATGCTCTTCGTTGTCCAGATGGCGAACTTCCCGTCACTAATTTATCAGGCGGTGAAAAACGTCGTGTGGCTTTGGCTCGCTTGATCATGAGTTCGCCGGATATTTTATTATTAGATGAACCGACGAATCATTTGGATGCGGAATCTGTGGGTTGGTTAGAACAATACTTAGCTAAATTTCCAGGAACTGTGATCGCAGTTACCCATGATCGTTACTTCTTAGATAATGTGGCGGGTTGGATTCTAGAACTTGATCGCGGA
>CALMPX010000310.1 GCA_937871355.1 uncultured Bdellovibrio sp. | reverse complement strand
AAATCAATCGTGAAGTTAGAAGTCCATCCATCTATCTACACCCATGTCACTTTTCTCTTAAAATCATCCCCTAAGACTACTTCTTTTGGCACATTCCATTGAGCCAAAACAGCTTTCTTCATTTTTTTTACAACTAATGTTGTCTTCAAGGCTGTTAGGTTTCCAAAAACATTACTTGTTAGATGAATTTTAGAAGCTTTAATGGTCGGTGAAAAATTGAAAAGAACTTTGCGGTCGCCATTTTTATATTTAATCAAAGTGGCCACGAGCTGTGGATGCTTCTCTTTCCACCCATTTCCAAAATGCAAAGACGCGTTGGTTTGACCGTCACCATACACATGAGTATTAGTTGTGATCATTTTAACAGGAACAGAAACTCTAACTTCAGCCACATTTTTTTCACGCCAGCCTTTATTCAACCAGTAAGAAGCCGCATTCGCTAAAATAGCTTTAGGTTTCCAATTTTCAGAATTTTTTCCACCCCAAGGCTGAGCAGAAGCTGGATCCGGAAGTGAAAATTCGCTCGCCGTTTTACGATGAGCCTTCATATTTTTACTTTCATCTTTGATTTTTTTAATTTCTAACGCTGTTAAAATTTGCGAACCCACGGGACAAGCGTTCGAGGACTGCATAACATAAAAAAGAGATAACAAAAAGATGATTTGATTCTTCATCTTTTCATGATCTCTAAATTTACTTAATATCGTAAGAGGATTTGGATTCTCGAGACCAAAGACCAGAGCTAAACTTACTTAAGTCCCTTTTTCAAATACAGATCAAACCACCGAACCATTTCATAAATCTGTTGCTCGTTGGATTCGCGGGCCGAATACCAATGAGGTTCGTGTGGCAACATCACCAATCGAACAGTTCCGCCATTTCCACGAATCGCTTCGTACAAAAAGGTCGCCTGCATCGGCGTCGTACCCGGATTGGCATCATCGCCTCCGTGCATGATCAACAATGGCGTTTTCAATTTATCCGCATAGAAAAAAGGAGAAACTTTTTGATAAACTTCGGGCGCTTCCCAAACCGATCGTCTTTCGCTTTGAAATCCAAACGGCGTTAAAGTTTTATTATAAGAACCACTAGTGGCAATTCCCGCCTTAAATAAATTGGAATGAGCTAATAAGTTAACCGTCATCAAAGCCCCGTGACTGTGCCCCGTCACGCCAATTCGTTCTGGATCGGCCACGCCCATTTTCACCGCTTGATCAACCGCGGCTTTGGCATTAGCGACTAATTGCTCGGTGTAAGTGTCATAGGCTTTTTTAGGATCGCCGACCACAGGAAAAGAAGCGTTATCAATGATGGCATAACCGGCCATCAACAATAAACGAAACCCTCGAAGCCGAGTAAATGTAAACTGCGATCCTTTAACTTGACCGGCCTTTGAGGCCTCCGCGTAATCCAGTGGATAAGCATACAGAATTGTGGGAATACGTGTTCCTTCTTTATAACCTGGAGGCGTGTAAAGTGTAAATGAAAGCTCCATGCCGTCAGCGCGTTTATATTTAACTAGTTTTTTCTTAATTTTTCGCACTTCCGGAGTCGGATCAGGAATATGAGTCAAAGCCACTTTGGTTGAACTAAAGAGAGGCTCTCCAGCCGTAGCTTGTACTTTTTCTCCTAACGTGCGAATAAAAAGATTAGGCATATCATCAGGGCTTTGATATCTCGTTAAAAATTGTTTTTCATCGGTATTGGTAAACGAAACAAAATTTTCATAAGAAACTTTATCACTGCGGAAAAGTCTTTCCGTTTTTAAAGTTTTAAAATCCATTTGATCAAGAAAAGGACGATCCCCTTCCGAAGAGGCTCCGGTGCCGCTTAAAAATATAAAATCTTGTCTTTGTCTTATGACTCGGTAGCCAGTTTTTAAAGTTTCCATCACCGGAGACCCAGGATTGGCGTAAGCTTCATCCGATGAAAGATCGAATATCACTTTCTTTTCTTGCGAAGGCAGATCAACATTGACTAATAATGCACGTATCCAATGTTTATTTTCATCGTATTCATACATCAAGGCATTTTGACGTTGTTCAAACCAATTCAATCCTTCAAAGCGTTGAATTGTTCTAAAAATTTCAACCGGAGCCGTTTTAAACGGAGCCGATTGTTTCATCACTTTATCACGCTCAGGAACTTTTATATTCCAATCACCACCATCCAATGCTTCGGCCCACATGAGCGTCGCCGGATCATGAGGATTCCAGAAAAAATCACGTGGCCCCAAAGGTTCACCATGAATAGGAACTCGGTCGGCTAATGGTAAATCAGCAATAAGACTTCGTTCTATTTTTTCTAAACGAGCAATATCCAAGACTTCAACTTTTTTAGGAAATCGATGAGACGTCACTAAATAAGAATACGGTCGAGTGATTTGCACAACTAATAAATGACGTCCATCCGGCGCGACTGACAGTTGACTATACATACCTGGTTTTGCAAAAGCTTTAACTTGTCCACT
>CALMPX010000309.1 GCA_937871355.1 uncultured Bdellovibrio sp. | reverse complement strand
GATGTGATCGCGGTGATATCGGCGAAATTCGAAGGCTTAATTTTACGAGTGGCATCGGTGATACCTTCGCCCTCGAACTGAAATACCCCTGCGGTATCCCCGCGTGAGAGCAATTCGTATATTTTAGGATCATCAATGGGAATATTTCTCTCTAAAACTGAAATTCCGCGATTTTCTTTTACTAATTTTAAAGCATGATGAATATGAGTCAGAGTTTTTAAACCCAAGAAATCGAATTTAATCAGACCGATTTTCTCGGCATGCTTCATATCATATTGAACCACATTTTCGTCAGCAGCACCTTTATACATCGGTGCATGCTGAGTTAAATTCCCATCAGCGATAATCACACCGGCCGCATGAATCCCGGCGTGTCGAACAAGACCTTCAACTTTGAGGGCTAATTCAATCAAGGTGGCCACCGTTGGATTATTATCCATGGCTTCGCGAATACGAGGTTCCGCTTCGATCGAATCTGATAAGTTAATTCCTAATTTATCAGGGATCAGTTTACTAACGGCATCCACTTCAGGGAAAGTCATACCTAATACGCGCCCCACATCTTTTAGCGCGGCTCGAGTCTGTAATTTTCCGTAAGTTATAATTTGAGAAACAGATTCACGGCCGTATTTTTCCGTGACGTAATGAATCACTTCCTGGCGACGATCTTGACAGAAATCGATATCAAAATCGGGCATGGAAATACGTTCTGGATTTAAAAACCGCTCAAACAGAAGAAAATTGGGAATGGGATCAAGATCTGTAATTTTTAAACTGTAAGCGACGAGTGAGCCGGCTCCAGATCCACGACCGGCTCCAACAGGAATGTCATGTGCCTTAGCCCAACCAATGAAATCCTGGACGATTAAAAAGTAGCCGTTAAATCCCATACGATCGATAACATTTAATTCAAAATTTAATCGATCGACGTATTCCTTTTGTTTTTCTTCAGGAATAGGCCGACCTAATTCAAGCGCTTCATCAAAACGCATCTTAAGGCCAATTTCGGAACGGTAGATCATCTCTTCTTTGACAGTTCTACCTTCAGTCGTAGGAAACGTTGGTAAATGATAGATGGCTTTACCTTGATCATCTTTAAGCTTAAATTTAACATTACAACGCTCAGCAATTTCTAAAGTTTTTGCTACCGCATCTGAATTATCAGAAAATAATTTTGTCATTTGCTCTGAACTTTTAAAATAAAATTCAGAACTACCTAAACGGTAACGATGCTCATCAGACAAAGTTTTATTGGAACCAATACAAATAAGGACCTCTTGAGCAATCTGATCTGATTGTTCAACATAATGAATGTCGTTTGTAGCGACCATCGGTACGCCACAGATTTTAGAAGCTTCAGTTAAAAACTTATTGATATCATTCCAAGCTGGTAAGGTTTTACAAGTTTCTAAATAAAAACGATCGCCAAAAATATTTTTTAAAGCACGGACTTTTTCCAAAGCGGCGTCGGGACCTTCTTTAAGAAAAGTATCAACCACTTCGCCGCGTATTCCCCCGCTCATGCAAATCAGATCTGAATTGTATTCTTTAATAGCTTCATAATCGATTCGAGGTTTCCAATAAAAACCTTCTTGATAACCGATGGTTGAAAGCTTACAGAGATTTTGGTAACCTTTAAAATTTTCGGCTAAAAATACTAATCGCTTAGGCCCTAAAGCGGCTTCTGAGAAACGACCATTTCCATCTTGTTTTTTATCATGACGAGATCCCGGAGCAATGTAGGCATCTAAACCTAAAATGGGTTTAACGTCTTTATCTTTACAGGCAAAATAAAACTCAATCGCACCGAACATATTTCCATTATCCGTCAACGCTAAAGCGGGCTGTTTATATTCAGCGGCTTTTTTCGCTAAGCTCTTCAAACGACTTGAAGCTTCCAGTAATGAATACTCCGAGTGTGTATGAAGATGGACAAAAGATGATGTATTAGGATCTGACATCAATTATTCCCACTCGATCGTTGCTGGAGGTTTAGAGGTAATATCATAAACTACACGATTAATACCTTTGACTTGATTGGTAATAAGATTGGAAACATTTTTAAGAAACTTTCCATCAAAATCATACCAGTCTGCAGTCATACCATCTGATGATGTCACCGCACGAAGAGAAAGAACATTTTCGTAGGTTCGTCCATCGCCCATGACACCGACCGTTTGCACCGGAAGTAAAACACAGAAAGCCTGCCAAATTTGAGAATACAAGCCCTGTTCTCTTAATTGAGAAATAAAAATATGATCCGCTTGCTTGACGATTCTTAATTTATTTTCCGTGACATCACCCATAATACGAATCGCCAAACCAGGCCCCGGAAACGGATGGCGACCTACTAACTCTTCGCTTAAACCAATCTCTCGGCCTAATTGACGAACTTCGTCTTTAAATAATAACCGCACGGGCTCAACTAACTTGAGATTCATCTTCGCCGGCAATCCACCGACATTATGATGTGATTTAATCGTCACGCTGCCGCCAATCGAAGAAACGCTTTCTATCACATCCGGATACAAAGTCCCTTGTGCCAAAAATTTAATTTTATCTTTGTAGGGGCTCAATTCTTTTTTGATTGAATGATCAAACACATCAATAAACGTTTTACCGATAGCCTTACGTTTTAATTCAGGATCAGAAAGCCCAGCTAAAGCACTTAAAAACTCTTTCTGCGCATCAACACCTGTCACATTAAGACCAATATCGCGATATTGTTTTAAAACATTTTCAAATTCATTCTGCCGCAATAATCCATTATCCACAAAAACACAATGAACGCGATCTTTTCCCAGAACTTGAGTCAAAAGCGTCGCCACAACACTTGAGTCAACTCCACCACTTAAAGCACAAAGCACATGATCTTCAGGACCTACCGTATTTAGAATAATCTCTTCACAGTATTTTAAAGTTGATTGAGTATTCCAATTTTTTTCACAACCGGCAAACTGAGCAAAAGCTTCTAAAATATCTGAGCCATAATCCGTGTGTGATACTTCCGGATGAAACTGAAGCGCCCAGTAACGATCCGTCGAAAATCCGGCGATGTGATGTTCCGTTTCACATAAAAGTTTTGCATCAAACGGAATTTTATTTACGACATCACCATGACTCATCCACACGAATTGTTCGTTGGGAACCTTTTCGCTGATCAGTTGCTTCCAGTTTAATTTTTTTAGACCATATTCACGTGTCGTTGAAGTTGTGACTTGGCCACCTAATTGGTGAGCCAATAGCTGCATGCCGTAACAAATACCCAAAGTCGGCGCGATCTCGATTATTTTTTTCACATCGATGTACGGAGCATTGGCTTCATAGACCGAATTAGGTCCACCACTTAAGATGATGGCAGACGGATTAAACTTATTAATTTCTTCAAATGAGGCTGTATAACCTTTAATTTCACAATAGTAACCTAAGTCACGCAAACGACGAGCGATCAGCATCGTCACTTGAGAGCCAAAATCTAAAATTAAAATTCCATTTTCTTGAGAGGCCATTTTATTCCAATCTATAATTAGGTGCTTCTTTGGTAATACTCACATCATGAACATGAGACTCTTTAAGACCTTGCGAAGTAATTTGAACAAATTCAGCTCTATTTTGTAGTTCTTCAATGTTATTTGCACCCAAGTAGCCCATGCCGGATTTCAGACCACCAATAAGTTGATGTATAATTCCGGCCGCGCTTCCTTTATAAGGAACCTTTCCTTCGATTCCTTCAGGCACGAGTTTATCTAAATCAGAAACATCAGATTGACCATAGCGATCTTTCGATCCTACTTTCATCGCACCCAGTGATCCCATGCCGCGATAAACTTTATAAGTGCGTCCTTGGTATAAAACTGTTTCTCCTGGAGATTCATCTGCTCCAGCTAATAAATTTCCGATCATGACAGTATTCGCTCCTAAAGCTAATGCCTTAACAACATCACCGGAAAATTTAATTCCTCCATCGGCAATAATTGTTTTACCTTGAGCTTTCGCCACTTTGGCGCATTTCATCACCGCTGTGATCTGTGGCATACCTACTCCGGCCACCACGCGTGTCGTACAAATACTGCCTGGACCGACTCCGATTTTGACTACGTCGGCGCCCGCGTTCATTAATACTTCTGTAGCCGCTTCTGTGACTACATTTCCCGCCACAATAACAACATCAGAATATTTTGATTTTATATATTTTACGGTTTCGATGACATTCTTAGAATGTCCGTGAGCTGTATCAATACACAGGATATCCGCCCCAGCTTCAACAATCGCTGAAGCACGTTCATATGAATTTTCGCCGACACCAATAGCCGCTCCACAAATCAGTCGGCCTTGAGAATCCTTCGTCGATAAAGGATAGGCCACAGCTTTTTCAATATCTTTAGTGGTGATCAAACCTTTCAGTTTTCCGTCCGATCCAACCACAGGTAGTTTTTCAATGCGATGTTTTTGCAAAATAGATTTTGCTTCGTTTAAAGAAATACCTTCAGGGGCTGTGACTAAATTTTCTTTGGTCATCAAGTTTTTAATCGGCTGATTAAAATTTGTTTCAAAGCGAAGATCGCGATTCGTCAAAATTCCAACTAATTTCCCTTGTACCGTGACTGGAATACCGCTGATTGAATACTTAGCCATGATTTGAAGTGCTTCGCTGACATAATGATCAGGAGACAAAGTGATCGGTTCTTGAACCATACCACTTTCATACTTCTTTACTTTTTCAACTTCGAAAGCTTGTTCTTTAACAGTTAAATTTTTATGAATAATACCAAACCCACCGTTTTGAGCCATAATGCGTGCAATTTTATTTTCTGTTACGGTATCCATCGCGGCTGATATGATCGGAGCATTCAAATAAATGTTTTTAGCGAAAAATGAGCGTGGTGTAATATCTGTTGGAACAATTTCGGAGAACTGCGGAATCAACAAAATATCATCAAAAGTTAAGGCTAATTCAAAAGGTCGATCCAACTGCTTACTCATGATCTTCTCCATACCAAGTTTGATACAATTTATAATTGTCTGCTGATTGTTTTAAAAATTTAATTTCATCTTCGTTTAGTCGTCGTTTAAATACCGCCGGCCGCCCAACGATCAAAGAATACGGTTCAAACACTTTACCCTCGGTGACTAAAGACCCGGCACCGACGACACAGTGATCAGGAACTCGGGCACCGTCCATGAGAATAGATCCCATACCAATCAAAGTTTGGTCTCCAATTTGGCATCCATGCAGAATCACATTATGACCAACCGTAACTTCATGACCTAATGAACAAGCATATTTTCCAAAAGTACCATGTAGGACGGATCCATCTTGAATATTTGTATCTTTCCCAATTGTGATCGGCATCACATCACCTCGTAATGTGGTATTATACCAAACGGACGATCCTGAACCAATGGTCACGTCTCCGATAATACGAGCACCATCTGCCACAAAAACGTCAGTGGCGAGTTGAGGGGTTTTTCCTCGTGCTTTAATTAATTTTATATCTGACATTCAACCCCCTCTTGCTGAAATAATTTAAAAAAATCAATGGTACTGTTTTTTAAGACTAGCAATGTCTGGTTGATTCGAAATCTTTTTAGCACTATCAGAAAGATCTGCCGTCATTATTTTCGAGCGTTGAATAAATGAAGTCGAAGCGTAAAAAGGAACCTTGAGATGTAAACAGAGGCTCATGGCATCTTCGGCTTTAAGCTTGAGACTTTGAAAACGTGGATGACCTGACATATAAACCCGCACATACTGGTGATGACCGCTGATTTCGACAAAAATACATTTATCAATTTTGATATCAAGACTTGTTAATAATTTTTCCGAAAAGGTATGAGGTGTTCCCAAAGCTTGCGTTGTTGACGACTGAGTCAAAGTCACTCCGGCTTCGATTTGACTGATACCCACAGGCAATGTGTATTGACCAGTGACATCTTTCAACAACAGAAACGGACGTGTGGTATCGTTGTGTAATGACATTCCGTAGGGCTTAAGTTCAATCAAGTCCTGCTGAGTGAAATCAACTTTTTCATCCTGATTTTTTGAAAAAAGAAAATCAGGATTTAATTCTTTAAGCAGAGTATCTTCTGATGTCATTGTTGTAATTCTCCGCGAAATACGCTGGGAAAAGCTTGTGTGATACGCACTGGAACTGTTTTACCTATCAAATCGGCGCTTCCCATAAAATAAACCAATTTATTTTGAGTACTACGACCCTGAGCTTTGCCTTGTTCATTAATCGCTTCGACTAAAACATTTAATGTTTGATCTTGATAACGTTTAACGAGTTCAAACGCTAATTTATCTTGATGATCGAACAAACGATTCAAGCGTTCATTCTTCACGGCTTCTTCCACCTGGTCGGTGTACTGAGCCGCTTTTGTAAAAGGACGCGGTGAATACATGAAAGCATAAATGGTCTCATAACCCACTTCTTCCACAAGACTCATGGTGTCCTGGAAAGCTTCTTCTGTTTCGCCGGGAAAACCCACGATAATATCTGTTGATAAAACTAAGTTAGGAATAATTTTTTTCATTTGATTAATTTTGGCGACGTATTCTTCACGGCTGTAGCCCCGGTTCATACGTTTTAAAATTTCTGTATTACCACTTTGGAAAGGAAGATGAACATATTCACAAATTTTATCTTGATGATCGGCCATCACATGCATCAACTTTTCGTTAAAGTCTTTAGGATGAGATGTCGTGTAACGAATTCTTTCGATATCCGTATCTGTGGCTACTTTTTTCAAAAGATCAGCGAAGTCAGCGCCATCTTCAGAATTGTACGAGTTCACATTTTGTCCCAATAAAGAAACTTCTTTGACTCCACGTTTAACTAAATTGCGAACATCCATCAACACATGAGACATCGGGCGCGATTTTTCACGACCACGCGTGTACGGAACAATACAAAATGTACAGAAATTATCACAGCCTTTAGCAATATTCACAAAAGTTGAAACACCTGGATTTCGAACGAGCGTTTCCACATGATAAGGTGCACGATGTTCAAATTTAGTTTGAATGACCTTAGTTTTATCCGTAAATACTTGCGCCACCAAATTGGGAAGACTATCAATATTGTCCGTACCGAAAACAAAATCGATGAGCGGTTGATTTTTAATTAATTTTTCTTTTTCTTGTTGGCCGACGCAACCGCCAACACCGATTTTGATACCTGGTTTTTTATCGCGCAATTTTTTGTAACGACCCACTTCAGAATAAACTTTGTGAACGGGTTTTTCCCGTATGGAGCAGGCATTAATAATAATCAATTCAGCTTCTTCAGGAGTTTGCACCGGAACAAAGTTCACCATCTCTAGTAATGAGTACATACGTTCAGTATCATTCACGTTCATTTGACAACCATAGGTGGAAACGTAGACACCGCGACCTAATCCAATATCTTGGTTTTTATCGTTCTGATCAGAACTTTTGGTCATTTGAGATTGAGTCATTTCATCTGATTGAATGTCAGATTGAATATTTTCCTGTAAGGTGAGTTCTACCATAATTTGTTCCAATTTTAGTTGTTATTTTCAAGATGTATGAGTTATAAAAACGCTTTGATTTTCAGTCAACATATAGAAGAGATTTCTCCTCATTTTTGAAAGGTTTTAAACCATGAATCCTCGTTATAAATCGAATAAGAAGTGGACCGAGTTCCCAGCCGACTTAACTGCTGGAATTAGCGATATATTTAAGCAAAATTTTAAAACTCAATTAGGAACAACGACCAATGTGCATGTTTCAGGGCGCTTTTATGAAAAAGAAATCTTAGTCCAAGTCGGCTTGCACCGAAAAGGCGAACTTCGATACAACAATTTTGAGGTTTCTTTAGATCACAAAAATGAACCGGACAAAGTAATTGAACTTGTCTACGTCGCCGTGGATGCCATTGCCAGCTTGCTTTTAGACTATTTTGAAAATGAAGACGGTGAAATCCAACTTCCCTATACCTGGATGGAATATCCATTCAACGATCACAAAGTTTGGCTACAGTTTTCAACGGAAAATCCAGAGCTCAAAGATGCTGCCGATAAGCTTTTGGGAGAAAGCGATGACTCTTTACTCAAAGAAGTCGAGGAAGAATCGGCAGATATCCTCGATGCGACTGAAGAAGATTTCGATGAATTTGCAAAAAACTTAGAACCACAAATGTTCAAATCAAAAAACAAAAAAGAAGACATGCACTAATGATCATTTCAAACGACTTTAATAGAAAACAATTCACGATCTGGCTTAAATATATTTTATCTTTAAGTGTGGTCGGATCTATTATACGACTTTTATTTTATCAGGCTTTAGTGCCCTCTGATCTCACTTTTGCCAAAAACTACTCCGAAATTTTAAGCGCTTTTTTCCGTGGATTTCGGTTTGATCTCAGCGCTATTTCTTACATGATTATTTTGTTCGTGCCGTTTATATCTTTTAAAAAAACGCCACTTTGGTTGGCCAAATTAGGTTTAAACTTCCACCGTCTTTTTCTTTATTTCTGGGTCATCGCTAGCGTAGCCGATATTATTTTTTATTCTTTTTACACGGATCGAATCAATTTGATCGCTTTTGGAATCGTCGATGACAATACCACCGCCGTACTTAAAGGCTTCTGGAAAAACTATCCAGCGGTCCAAATTTTAATAGCCGTATTCATTCTTTGTTATCTGACTTATTACAGCTCTAAAAAATTCATCAATCGCAATTTACCAGTTATTCTCAACGCAAATTATAAATTTAAAATCATTTTATTCGTCACTTTGTTCGGACTTGCCCGTGGAACTTTAAGCTTATTTCCATTAGGACCTGATTACGCTGTGATATCTTCAATTCCGTTCGTCAATCAGCTTTCATTCGGAACCGCTCATGCCCTGATCCGAGCTGCCAAATTACGTAATAGTCAAAACAGCATGGGAGCCAACGTTTGGAATTCAAATCTAAAAGAATTCGGCTACGAGACGTCATCACCGGCATCTGAAGATAAAGCTTTTGAAGATTTCTTTGGTCAAAAAATTGATAATAATAATCGCTTCAGTCTTATGAAATTTAAAGCTCCACTCAACAAGGAAAATACACAGATTAAAAATGTTGTTATGCTTGTCATGGAAAGCTGGGGAGCCTACGGCATAGCCGCGAGCCACCCACCTGTTTTTGATATGGTGGGGAAAATGCATAAGCATTTCGAGCAAGATTTTATCAACGTGCATTTTTTAGCAGGCACACCTGGCACCGCAGGATCACTCAGCTGCATCCTGGCCGGAGTTCCTCAACGCGCGATCAGCCCTTTCTTGACGGAAAGTTCTTATCTAAATACTCCGCTTTCAACTTCACCGGCGCTCACGTATAAAAAACAAAATTATGAAACTCATTTTGTCTACGGAGGAAATCCTGGCTGGCGCGATATTAATAAGTACGCCATGGTTCAGGGATTCGATTTCATCGAAGGCGAAATTGAAGTTAAGAAAACTTTAGAAGAAAATAATATCCCCATGGCCGGAATTCACGATTGGGGTATTTATGACGAAGATTTGCTAAAATATATTCATATTAAATTAAAAGAGAAATCAGAAAAAAATAAGTTGTACGTCGTCATGACAACGACCAATCATCCTCCTTTCGAGCTCCCACCAAATTACGATATCAAAAGTATATCACCTGAAGTCAATATTCTTAAATATCCAGAGTATAACCGCATAATTGATAAAAATTTGACTCAAGAACGCTTCAAAACTTATCGCTATTCATCTGATGCCTTGGCGAATTTTATTGATGATATTAAAAATTCCGATCTTAAAAAATCAACTCTTATTGCCGCCACAGGCGATCACAGTTCTTGGCTGGTAAATTTCAACAGCAATGAACGCTTTATCAAAGATACCGTTCCATTTTATATATACATCCCTGAAAGTATTCGAAAAGCGCATCACCTCGATAAAAATACTTTCGAAACAAGTTTTGGAGGCCATATGGATATATGGCCCACACTTTACAATCTCAGTTTAAACGGCTTAGACTATGATACTTTTGGAACGGATATGTTTACCAAAAAAGATCTTACATTTGCGTTAAATAATTCTCGTTTGATTGCAAGCCCTACTGTGGCTGTGTTTGTTCATGATGGCGATAAATCAAGCTACTTCAGTCGCGACACTCAAAATAATATTCATGATCTTTATGAAAATAGCGTTACAAACAATAACATTCATAATGAGTTATCATTGAAATATAAATCACTCATGGGATCACTCGATTCTTATTTAAACCATTCTAAAAACATAAACCTTAAATAATTATGAATATTGATAATACAAAAAAATTTGGCCCGTTCACTCCACAAGAGTTTAAAAGTGCTTGTGCTTGGTTAGTCAAAAATAATATTGAATTTACCCATGAAGTCGATAAAGAGACTGAAAAAAGATATGCTGAAAATTCCCCTGAAAATCTGGTCAATCAAGTCGAATTCAGAACACAAACATATTTAGGATCAATATTTTATATTCAAGCCGATATGAATCCAAATCAGGAAGAAGCTTTCAAAAAAGCGACAAACTTAGCACCGGACAGTATCCCTGAAAAATTTAAAATTCCACATATACCCGAAGCAACTCATCCGGAACAAATACAAAATAAAAAGACAAAATGGTCTCGAGTTTTACTTTTGGCTATTGTCGTATACTTTATTTTACGAACTTTTAAGAATTAGAATATCAACGAGAACTCGTCATAGACATCATCAAATAAAAAAAGCCCTCTACTTCTAGAGGGCTTTTTATTTTAAATTTTAGCTGAGTTTCTAGAAATCACTGTCGTCATCGATAGCTGGAGCTTCCCCGACTCCACGGATTTCATCGGCAAATGATTGAGCATCATCGTCCGCGGCATCATTGTCTCCCATAGCTGATTCATCAATTTCTAATTCTTGAATAGCTGAGTGGAAATCTTTTTCTGTTTTCATATCTTTTTTTATCATCTCTAAGAATTTATCTGGATAACGACTAGTTAAGTCCTCGATGTATTTTTCGAGTTTATTATCAAGTAAGATACTTTTTCTAATTTGAATTTTTTTCCATAATAAGAGGTAATGATAACGGCAATAACCTTCAACATTTGAAACTTGATCACAGTCCCGTACTCGACAAAGTCTGCGTCCTTCTGAGTCGGTTAAATAGACTTCCGTTTCCTTTTCTTCTGATTCGTCGTCGTCTGACAGGTCATCATTAAGATCTTCGTCTTCTTCTTCGACAGCTTTCAAATCGTCTTCATATTCAGCAATTTCTGATTCGCCGAAATCGTCGTCGATCATATCATCGTCGAAATCATCTTCTTTTTTTTCAACTTTTTTAGCTTTGATTTTCGCTTTAGTTAAAGGTTTTGCTTGCTGCTTAACGTCAGCTTTTGTAGCCGTCGCAGCTTTTTTGTCTACTTCTTGAGCGGACACTTTAGCACTGGCTGACACTTTTGCTGTTTTTTTATCCACCTTGACGGGCTTAGCTGACTTCGAAGGGGCGACTTTAACTGCTGCTTTAGTCGGCTTAGACGCTACTTTTACAGCAAGTTTCGTCACTTTAGCCGGCTTAGAAGGCTTCGCTGCCTTTTTGGTTACAGGTTTTGCTAATTTTTTAGCTTTATCTTTAGCTTCACTTTTAGATTTTGGTTTTGCTTTTTTTGCCATATGAAATCAGCGTTGCGGGAATTTCTTAGTCCTGTCAACGGATTTAATCGAAAGTTTTTTTACACATGTCTGCGAATGGGTATATGATTCCAAATGTAATTTTCACGAAAGGATTTTTTATGGAAAATGTAGTTATCGTTTCAGCTCAAAGAACAGCTGTCGGAAGTTTTCAAGGTCAACTTTCAAGCTTGCCGGCGCCGGTTTTAGGATCAAAAGTGATCAAGGCCGCTTTAGAAAAAGCCAATTTAACAACAAATGATATAGACGAAGTGATCATGGGAGAAGTTTTAACAGCTGGCGTAGGACAAGCTCCCGCTCGTCAAGCCGCTTTGTTCGCAGGAATTTCAAATTCAACTCCGTGTTTAACGATTAATAAGGTTTGCGGATCTGGTTTAAAAGCCGTGATGTTGGCCGCTGATTCTATTCAACTAGGAAATGCAAAAATTGCGATTGCTGGTGGACAAGAAAATATGTCTCTCGCTCCTCATTTATTAGAAAACTCTCGTAACGGATACCGTATGGGTTCCGTGCAAATGATTGATTCCATGGTTAAGGATGGCTTGTGGGATCCATACAATAATTTTCACATGGGAAATGCGGCAGAACTTTGTTCTCGTGAATTTAAATTCACGCGAGAAGCCCAAGATGAATTTGCCATTAATTCTTTTAAAAAAGCGCAAGCTTCAATTGCCGCAGGCTTGTTTAAAAATGAAATCACACCAATCGTGATTGAAGGCAAAAAAGGTTCTGTTTCAGTCGATACCGAT
>CALMPX010000308.1 GCA_937871355.1 uncultured Bdellovibrio sp. | reverse complement strand
AAGTCGGTCAAAAGAAAGCGCGCGAAATCTTTTTCTTAGGTCGAAATTATTCAGCCCAAGAGGCTTTCGACATGGGGATGGTCAACGAAGTCATTCCTCATGCCGAATTAGAAAATGTGGCCCTTGAATGGGCGCGAGAAATGAATACAAAATCTCCGACAGCCATTCGTATGCTCAAATTTGGCTTCAATGCTATTGATGATGGCTTAGTGGGGCAACAAATTTTTGCCGGAGAAGCCACGCGTTTAGCCTACGGAACCGAAGAAGCCCGCGAAGGACGTGATGCTTTCGTGGAAAAACGAGAACGCGACTTCTCTAAATTTCCTTGGCAGTACTAAATTATGCTCGCACCTGAACTGGAAAAAAAAGTTGAACGCTTCTCTCAAAAATTCGAACTGCTCAATCATTTTGAAAAATTATTTCGTATTGAAGATTTCGATTTAAAACATATGTTCGGCGGTATGGCTTTATATGGTCATGGAAAAATGCTTTTTTGCATTATGGAAGATCCTACTCAAAATTTTTACAAAGACAAAAAATTTCCCTATCCCATTTGGAATGGCGTTCTTATTCCTACACATCGTGAATATCACGACCAGTTCATAAAAATCTCGAAAGATTTCAAACCCCATCCCGTTTTAGGCAAGTGGATGTATATTCCACAAACTTTAGAAAACTTCGAAGAGCTCGTGAATAAACTGATTTTATTGGCTTTAAAAAATTCTGATATGATTGGAATTTTCCCTAAACCGAAAAAGAAATCGATCAAAAAGAAAAAGGCTGTTATAAAACAGCCTTTAAAAAAATCTAAAGCTAAAAGCAAAAAAACTATTCGTAAATAAGACAAATAATACTAAGGCTTACGTTGCAAAAGGGCTCCGTAAAAGCCATCATGCCCTTCTTTATGGGGCCACATACGAATTTCTTTCACCAGATTCCAATTTTGGCCGGCTTCTGTGCCTAAGAACCATTTTACTTGGTCTTCATTTTCGCTATTCAAGATACTGCATGTTGCATAAACCATAAATCCATTTGGTTTACACATTCTTGAGTAATCAGTTAAAATACTTTTTTGCAAATCGATTAAACGAACGATTTCATCCTGAGATAATTTCCACTTAGTATCAGGATTACGACGAAGCACGCCCAAACCAGAACAAGGAACATCTAATAAAACGCGATCAAAATTGGCTTCTAAACGTTTGAAGGTTTTCGTCGACTCAATCACTTTGGTTTCAATAATATCAACGCCATCACGAGCGGCACGTTTTTTCAATTCGGCTAATTTCCATTCATGAATATCCATAGCAATAATTTTGCCCTTGTTTTTCATCATGGCCGCCATATGTAACGTTTTTCCGCCAGCTCCAGCACAAGCATCCACCACCCGTTGACCCGGTTGAACACCTAATAATGGAGCGATCAATTGAGATGATGCATCTTGAACTTCAAAATAACCTTTTTTAAAACATTGGGTCGTGAAAACATTTTTACGTTCTGGTAAAACTAAACAATCATCAAAATCGGGAACGAATTCCGTTTGAATATCTTCTTTGGCAAATTCTTCTTTTAATTTTTCACGCGTTATTTTTAAAGTATTCGTTCTTAAATATACTTTGGCCGGCTGATTAAGGGCTTTCATCAAAGAAGGCCACTCTTCGCCAAATTCTTTTTTCCCTAATTCATCAAGCCAATCAGGAAACGAATAGAGAACTTTATCTTCGTGTTTATATTTCAAACGGCTTTTAATTTTTTCAACATCGAATCCGGAAAACTCATCCCAGTCTGGCAAATCCCCATTAGATTTAATTAAGTGAGCTACCACAAGATCGAAATTTTCTTCTGATTTCATCACTTCGCCGTAGTAACGATTGTGACGAACTACTTCATAGACGGTTTCCGCAAAAAATTTACGATCACGCGATCCTAATTGACGATTGGCTTTGAAGGTTTTTTCTAAGACTTTATCGGCGTAACGGTTTTCATCAAAGATTTGATCTAAGGTCTCGACAATTTTGAGGATCATATGGAAATGCAATTTCACGGAATTACCTTACGCGCTTTCGATAACTAAAAATTAAAAATCGTTCCTAACGATAAGAACGTTCCGTTGAATTGACCATCGCTCGTGATATGCAAATGATTACGCATTCCACCTTCAATATACAATCCCACAGAGTCGAAGAGATTAAAGGCTCTGAGACCTAAATACAATTGATAATCAAAAGAGATCAATGATTCTTGATCGATCTGTTTTAAATACACACCCAACCCACCGGCAGCTCCAAAGTAAAATGGAAATTGAGAACTCGCTTCAGGGAAAGTGATCGAATACAAAACACTCATCTTACTTGATTCTTGGGCCGCTGGTTCATACTGGGCATAGCTGATTCTCAGTGACTCGTCGAAAAGGTAATCTTGTTCGGCGAAGCGATATGTTAAATCCACACCCCATTTCCCAACATTCGCTTCTTTACCATTATGAGCCCAATTGTAGGCCGTACTATCGGAAAAAGTTCCAAAGCCCAAAGACATAAAATGCTCTTTCAAGGAACTATTTGAAGAAGATGCTTGCTCAGAGCTTTCTGATGCTGTGCCTCGTCGCCCCGATTGCTTTTCAAGTTGAAAATATCGCGCAGCGGCCGTTCTGCCGACTTTTGGAGCACTCGCAAAGCTGAGAGCGCTCGTGGTTAAAATGGCGAAAATAAGAATGCTGTGAATTTTTTTGATGTTTCGCTTCATGTCTTAATTTTAATAATCATTCGGTATTCTTGCCTATTCTTATTTTTTAACGCCTAGCGAAAATACTAGGTTGATTTTTCAATATCACACTCTGTATTTGACCAGACCTCGACCCTCAAATAATTTGTCCTTTAGGTCTGGAATTTATTAAAAACCCATTGGAAGTCACATGAAATGCCCTTTTTGCGGACATAGCGAAGATAAAGTTCTCGATACACGGGTCCAGAAGGACGGCGGAATACGACGTCGCCGCGAATGTTTATCGTGTAAATCTCGCTATTCGACGCTTGAAACGGTCATGTTAAACTATCCTTTCGTCATAAAAAAAGATGGACGCCGAGAACCCTTCAGTAAAGAAAAAATCCTGCGCGGCCTACAAGCCTCTTGTCAAAAAAGACCCGTTTCATTAAGCCAACTTGAAGCGGCCGTGGAAAAAATATCATCATGGGTCATCACGCGCGGAGAGGGTGAAATCGCTTCACGTGTTATCGGACGAAGACTGATGGCTGAATTAAAACAATTAGACGATGTCGCTTACATTCGGTTTGCTAGCGTTTACCGTACCTTCAAAGACGTTCAAGATTTCGTTGAGAAACTGGAAGGAGATGAATTGATCGACATGGTTGATTCATCTGGTCCGCAAATGTCTTTAACAGCTGTACCCACTTATCAACCGCAACTTATTCCACAACAACAAATGTTATCTACTAACATAGAAACAACGCAGAAAAGAAAAACCGATGAGACGAAAATCACGCGAGCTGGCACTACAGATCCTCTTTCAAACTGAATTTACACCTGAAGTAACAATGCGTGATATGGTTTCTGTTTTCGAAAAGAAAATTGATAGCCAAATCATGGACTACACCATGTTTTTAGTTAACGGTGTTCAACAACATAAAGAAAAAATTGATGCTCGCATTCAAGAAGCCAGTCGCCACTGGAAAATCGACCGCATGGCTTCAGTTGATCGTAATATTTTACGGAGTGCCGTTTTCGAAATGCTTCATGCCAAAGAAATGATGGAACCCAAGATCGTGATCAATGAAGCCATCGAGATCGCTAAAGTCTTCGGAACTCAAGATTCTGGTTCATTCGTAAATGGCATCTTGGATCAAATCGTTCGTAACGACCGCGTTTAATTCATTAGAGATTTTTTTCAAAATTACTAAAAAAGTTCGATACACCTTTTTATATCGGCAATCTGATCCTGATTTTTCGTTAAAATTAGGATTAGATTTGTGTTTTAATTATAGTGTCTTTAAAAAAATTCATTTCAAACATTTTTTATTTCTCTCTGCTTTTTAAAAAATTACCATTTTCATCCAACTATGAACTGAACAATGAACTGAAAATCGAAATCGCTTTATAAATGCTTCGAAATGACATCTCACTTAGGACGTTGATCTAGTTCATTTTTTAAACGTCGAAAGTAGTCCACACCCAAATCTGATTTACCTATAATGAGAGCATGTCAAAATCCATCATAAAAAAAATTGAAAAACTTTTTGAACCTGAAATGATCTTTGAGCACTTTTCTTTTCTTTCTGAGAAAAGTGAATTTGAAATCGAAGATAACTTTAAATTTATTGAAAATCTTGGTTACTTTCATGATGGCGATCCAAATTGGACTTTATTCTTTTCCCGTCTAGCTCCTTTTTTCGAAATGGGCCTTTTGTTTAATGATAAAAAAATAAATGATGTTTTTTATAATGGAAAAATTCACAATTGCGCAGAGTCTGGAATCGAATTAAATTTACCGCAATCCAAAATATTCAGTATTTACAAAACAGATTCTCTAGCTTTCTTGAAAAAAATAAAAATTCATACTTTTTTTAACGCTTCAAAACTGACGTGTCACTATGTGCGGGTTCAGCCAGGAATTGCTTTTGTTTTATTTGCCAAAAAAGCCGAGCCTTGGAATAAACTTCAGATCGAATCTTTGCAAAAGGCATTGATTAATTACTCACTCTAAATGACAGACGAAAAGACGACATCTTCACAACAGCCGGTTATGGAAAAAACGATTTATATCCTCTCCGACGGAACCGGCGAAACGGCAGCTACCATGGTGCGTGCCGCTTTAGTTCAATACAATGCTCAAGAAGTAAATATCATCCGTTGCAAAAATTTACGTTCAGAAGAAAATATTTTAAAAATTATTGATGAGTGTTTTGAAAAACGCGGCATGATCGCCTACACGTTTGCGGGCCTCGCCATGCGACAAAAAATTGCCGAAGTCTGCTCTGAGAAATCAATTCCTTCAACGGACCTCTTGGGGCCATTGATTGTGTCTTTAGATGACTTCTTCGGCGTTCCTTCAGCTAGTCGCGTGGGTGCTTTACGCCAAACCGATGATTCCTATTTCAAACGCATCGAGGCGATCGAATACACCGTTCGCCATGACGATGGGAAAACTTCGACAGAATTAGATAAAGCGGACATTGTTTTAGTTGGTATCAGTCGCACCAGTAAAACACCGCTTTCAATTTTCTTAAGTCATAAAGGGTGGAAAGTGGCTAACATCCCTTTAGTGATTGGATCGCCTTTGCCTGAGCAATTATTTAAGATCGATCAACGAAAAGTGATCGGACTCATTATCGACATTCATTCTTTACAAAAAATTAGAAAAAATCGCTTAGAAAAATTCGGACAAGATTCAGGAGGCGAATACGCCTCTTTAAATCAGATCATGCAAGAAATTGAATACGCCGAGAATTTATTTAAACAAAATCGTCGTTGGCCCGTGTTCAATGTTACCGAGCGTGCATTGGAAGAAACGGCCAGCGAAATTGTGCGCGTGATCGCGACGCGAATGGGTCTTCCGAGTTCAGTGTTGTTTTAATTCCGTTGTTGATCGCCCATCAAAGCTTGAAAGAGAATCTCTGCTGTTTCAGAGGAAGCATGATTTTTCTTACTAATATATAAAATATTTAAATTGTATGAAAAGTCGGTGATTTGAATTCTGTTTAAGCGGCCCCCGCGGATCTGTTTTTTCACCGAGTGGGCCGGCAAGAATCCCACGCCTAATCCACTTTCCACTACGCGCTTTAATGTTCCCACATTCGATGACTCAAAAACCGCTGGCAGATCGCCAGCAGCGGCATGTAGTTTTTTATCGAAATCCGGGAACTCGTGCGAGAAATGGACATAGGGAATTTTTTTTAATTCTTTAATACTCATGGTTGTCGGATAGAATGTATCTTTACCGGGGCCGACCAACCAGATCTCTTCTTTCATAAAAACTTCTGAATGAGCTTGAGCTAAAGTTTTATTAAAGTTCATCAAAGTTTCAGGTAAAACGATCACATCTAACTCATCATTTTCAAATTGCTTGATAATCTCTTCACCTCGAGCATATTCAACTTTGATTTTAAAATCAGGATTATATTTTAATAAACGATTCACCACCGGACTCATGAGATGTAAACCGATAGAGTTCAACGTTCCGATTCGAAGTAAACCTTTAAGCTGCGCGCCAACCGATTTGATGGCGATCTCGGCTTGTTGAGAAAGACTTAAAATTCTTTTCGCATATTCGTACAACATCTCTCCTTGAGCCGTTGTCTTAATTTGCTTCGCTCCGCGAACAATCAACTCAACATCAAGTTCATCCTCTAAGTTTTTCATTTGTTGACTGACTGCGGGCTGAGTGAGAAATAATTTATCCGCTGCTGCGGTCATGCTTCCCTCTGAAACGACCATGACAAAAGTCTGGAGCTGAGAAAAATTTAGCATAAATACCTCTTTGAATTATATATTGAATATGATTATACTATAGGCTGAATATGAGGTGATGCAACATGAGTTTATTTCAATCAAGACTGATCGCACTTTTTTTCGTTATTCCCTTTTTTATGTTAAACAACGCGCAGGCTCGTTCGTTTAAAAACGCGTATATTTCTTTTGAAATCCAAGACAACTGGAAATGCAAAACAGAACAATCAGAATGGGTTTGTCGATCTGAAGATCCTCAAGAATCAAAAGAAGCAGTTATCATTTTAACAGCTAAAGAAGCTGGTATACCCGACACGTTCGTGGCTTACAATGAACATTTAAGTAAACCCATTTTATTGAATTTAAAAACAGGTGGGACGATGATGTCGACAATCACAATCCCACCTCGTGAATACGCCGTAGGAGATCAAAAATGGTTAGATGCTCTTCACTCAAACAGCGAAGTTCAAAATTACTACACACGCTACTTGGCAACGATTAAAGATAAAATAGCCATCCTTGTTACTTTCAGTGCTCACTCAAAATTTTACGCGAAACATTCCGCCCACTTTATGAAAACGGTCCAATCACTTAAAGTGATTGCTGCAAAAGATCTCACTTCACGTCCTGAATCAGGCCCAATACGTCCATCAAATGAAATGTTAGGTCCTGCCATAGGACAAGCTATGCCAGCAGATCTTCTCACTTCAGAAGATGGCACTGATAGCTCTACTTCCGCCTCGAGAAACAAAGGATTATTAAGTAACAATTTATTCTTAGGCTTTATCTTTGTGATTTTAGCCATCATCGGATATGTTGGATTTAAATTTTATAAAAGTCGCGACAACTAATTCATAACAAAATCAGTGAAGTAAACATCTTTTACCAGTCCCACCTTAAGGACACGATTTACTTCCTGAACGATTTTATCTTTTAAAAATAATTTACCTTGGATTGTTTCTAATTCATCAAAAGTTTTATCATTTAAAAGTCTGACAATGCTGTCACGAGCTCGAGCACGATTTTCAGTTTGCATAATTCCTTCAAATGATTCGGCACTCATCATATCTAAATTCACTTGTATACGAATAGTTCTTTTAGGCAAACCTGATAAATTCACAATGAATTTATCCATAGTGTAAACCATGGGACCTTCATTTAAATGTTCAGGCAGACTCGCAATACCACGCAAATTCGCTTCAGTAATCGCTGGAACTTCATAGCCAATCGTCGACATGTAAACCAAGTACGTCCCCATACCTAAAACACTCATATTAACCAAAGTGAAAAGGCCTAAAAGTATGGATTTGACTTTTGAACTCATGAGTCCTCCGAATACTTTTTTATCGGACTTTTCAAATCAAGACTTTAAGTCTTATAGCAAATGACGGGATTGTTTATCGAAATAAAAAAGGCTGTCTGATTAAGACAGCCTAGATTTATACAAGGTCCTGTAAACAAGTTATACAGTTTGGAGAAATTTTAAAACTAATTAGGTTCGTTTGTTTTATTTTCGAGATCAATTTTTAAAGAATCAGCTTCGAGGTCTGCTAAAGCTTTAATATGCTGATCATATTCAGCTTGAGTTAATCGACCTAGGCGTAAATTAATATCTAATAAACGTGAGTCAAATTTCAAATTTTCTACAGCTTTATTTAAAGACATATTCGCTCCTGGTAAGTGTGGTTAGGATTGAATAAACTAATGTATTTTAGTTCAAAAATCCAGCTAATTCCAATATTTTGGATTATCATCCTTATCATTTTTATCATTATTGATAACAAGCCGAAGTGAACTATTTTTTTTTTTCACTTTCGATGAAACCTGCTTCATTTTAAAATAAACATTCAAT
>CALMPX010000307.1 GCA_937871355.1 uncultured Bdellovibrio sp. | reverse complement strand
CTTACGATTCGATTTTTTTTTTTTTTATTTAGCAATAAGTTCTTTACCCGTGCCCGACTCTCCCAAAACGAGGATGTTCGCATGCGAAGGAGCTACACGGTCGATCATCTTAATCAATTGAGTCATCACATCTGATTTATAGACCATTTTCTTTTCATCATTGACCACAGGGGCCTGCGACCACATCGGTTTAGGGATCGGAGATTGTTGAGAACTTGTTGGTAACACTAAACCTGAATTTGAAGAGTCTGACATTCTAACCACCTTTATACGTTCAACTGTTTAAAGCTTAATTTTGCAGCATTCTCATTTTGATACGCCGCTAATGCGTTGCAATATAACCAAGGTCTGTATAAATTGCAAGAAAAATTTGCATGATGTGGTATTTTTTTTAGCAATTTTTGTCACTAAAACTGGGCTGGCTATTTCTGATGTCTATTATATACTCATATATATGACACTTAAGCTTTCTGATTTAATAGCTAAATATTTGAAATATATGGAAAATATTGAGTCCTGCTCAAAATTGACCATTAAAGCTTACAAAAATGACCTCGGCCAGGCCTACGATCAAGCGACTTCGGATCATTTGTCCGTAGAAAGCCTTTGGAACCATACTCGTTTGAGCCTTAACCAGTGGAGTAAACTTTCTTTAGCCAGTCGAAACCGTAAAGTTGCCACTTTGAAGAGTTTTTTCAACTGGCTCTACCAAGAAAAGCATATCCAACAGAATTACGCCCATTTGCTTATTTGCCCGAAAGTTCCAAAAAAAATTCCACATTTTATGTCGGTCGATGAAGTGATGAGTGTTATTCAGCACTACTCTTTAAGAGATTTAGATTTAAAAGAAACTAAAGAGATCACTTTATTTATATTGCTCTACGGAGGAGGACTCCGCATCAGCGAAGCCTGCCATTTAAAATGGAGCGCCATTTCATTTACTCAAAGAAAATTGGTCATTCTCGGAAAAGGAAATAAAGAACGCATACTAATTTTACCTGCGTTCTGCATCGATCACTTACAAAATTTGAAAAAAAAGCATGATTCCGAATTTCTGTTTTCAGAAGGCGCTATGAATCCTCGCACGGGATTCGAAATGATTCGCAACTGCGGAAAGAAAGCGGGACTGATGAATACCATTCATCCCCACGCCCTTCGCCATAGCTTTGCCACACATCTCTTAGCCAGTGGAGCCAATTTACGTGTACTGCAAAAACTTCTCGGCCACGACAGCTTGCAGGCCACTGAAAAATACACTCATCTCAATATTGATAGCTTGGCTCGCACCATGGAAAACAATCACCCTCTCGGAAATATAAAATTAAAATCCTGAATCGGCTGATTTTATATAGTGAAAAACTTGAAGCTCAATAGAATCAAGATAGGTGAGAACTGTTTCCTTTATTTCAGGATTATTATTCAAAGCTCCCGAATCAGATAAATTCGTCTTAAGAAAAATTCCCATCCATGGATCTATGGAAATGACACCTTGTTGATACAAAAACTTTAAATAGAAATGTAATTTAAATGTCGATAACTGATCGGTCGCACTGGTATTTAAAAACTTAAGTGAATGTCCAACGAGATTAAATAAAAATTGTGAATCGAAGGCTCCTTCTTGAGAAACATGATAGGCGCAATTCATAATATTCAAGGCAAAGTGAATTTTATCAAAATCCGTGCGAATATGTTTAAAGTCTTCGATCATGCTAGCTTCACTCAGATAGTTTAATCCATTTTCTGATCGAGCTTCGCGGTAAGTCAGTTGCACATAGTGCATCGGCTCTAAAACACCACCACCAAAACGTTTTTTACTTTTTAATGCCCCTTTTGCCATAAAAGATTTCTTAGCGCCGATAGTCGATAGCGCATGAATAATCAGGTCCGATTCGGCGTATTTAGTTTTTTTAAGAATGAGAAATTTTTCGGTTACGTCGGACATAGCCTATGTAATGACTGTTTAACGAGGATGTCAAATTTTCCAACCGGATAGCTGTTTGATTTGAGTTTGCGCATCCTTAATCTTTACTAAATAGTCTGGATTTAACGCAACATATTCAGCCGAGAGGATCAAAAGGCTCTGCAGAACTGACTCGGATGTGATTTCTGGCCACCACAGGCTCCATTTATCTGTCACCCAAGATGGAAACTCATTCGCCACAAAAGCCTGGGTGGATGACAGTTTTAAGTACTGTTTAACTTGTAAAGCCTGCTCACAATTCACGAGTACGCGGTCATGATCAGAACTGGTCGCCGTCGGCCAATAAATAAAACTACTTTCTCGACCCATCTCTTGGAGAGCGGCCAAACCAAAAGGAATTTTCTGCTTTTCAGAAAAAAACACGACGGCCGATTCCTGATTAAATTTAAAAATATTCGGAGCTTGCAAAACCACGACGTAAGAGGCGGCATCCTTTGGATATAAATGTGGATTTAAAGTCGGACGACTGGTGACTTGTAAGGAAAATATTTTTTTTCTATTCAAAACGGCTCGCATCTCTTCACATTGCGCTGCCGAGTAGAAAACTTCTCCAGTCACTTCATGCTCAGAAGCCCAATAAACAAAATGAACACTGCTGTCGAGCCCCTCTAGAAAGGCGATTGTGTTTTCATTTTCTTTTTTATAAATCACTTGGTTTTGATTTTTAAGCGCTAAGGACGTAACGATATCGATTAAATGCGACCCTCGACTCATCAAGGCGATTTTATTTTTATGCGGCATAAAATGAATCAATGATTGAACAAGATCGTACATGGCCATGTCAGCAGATTGATAAATTCGAGCTTCGTAACCGTCACGACTTAAGCCATCACAAACTTTTAAATATTTATCCGCTGTACCAAATTGATTCATTTCTTTATTTCATCTGAGTTTTTTTGTTTTTAGAAGGCGAAAAACGCTTATCACAACAAGGAGCACGACTTTTGTCTCAACTGTCGAAAATTCTTCAGTTATTTTTATTTTTTTAATTCTTATGCTAAAATTAAACGGTAGCATTAACAAACGAGGGTCTTCATGAAAAATACATTAAAACTGATCGCTTTTTTTATCTTATTAACACCACACTATTCTCAAGCACTGGTTGAAGCTCGCTTAACATACGGCGGCCTTGGAGCTAAAGATTTTGCTACGGATGCCTGTGGTACTCTTTGTACTGCGGGGAGCATTCCCGCGGTCGTTCCCTTTA
>CALMPX010000306.1 GCA_937871355.1 uncultured Bdellovibrio sp. | reverse complement strand
ATCGGCACTCAGCTGAGCTTTGGCCATTTGTAAATTCACTTGCGCAATTTTAAGATTAATATCACTTTGTTTTGTTTTATAAAAATCAACGAAACCTGCAAAAATATTTTGCGTAAAATTAATTTGTGCCGTGTAAGAATTTGTCACGATATCATTAAGACTCGTTTGATTCCCAGAGGCCGAGGCCGATAAATGGGGATAAAAATTGCTTTGAGCGATCGTCGTGGCTTGTTCTGCGGCAGTTAGATTACTTTGTGCAATCTGGAGCTCTAAATTATTTTGCTGAGCGAGCTGAACACAATCTTGCCATGTTAATTTGTGCAAACTGCTGGTTTCTTGAGTTTGTGCATGGGACGATGAAACAATAAAAATTAGGGTCATAAGAAATGACTTCATTGAGAATCACCTTCTAGCTATTAGGCGCTCAAGGATAACGAAACAATCCGAGCGATCAGCTCTTCATACTCTACACCTGCCTTATTCGCTGACAAGGCATAATCTTCTTTTTTAGCAATCGATGGGTTGGGATTGGCTTCTATGAAATAGATTTCGTCCCCCCTCAAACGTAAGTCAATACGTCCAAAACCTTGAATATTAAGTAGGCGATAAATCTTTTTGCACACATCATTTAATTTTTTCTGCGTCGCTTCCGGAAGCTCATCAACCCAACCTGAATCAATACCCCATTTTTTACGATATTCGCGGTCCCACTTACTTTTAAATGTGGCAAACTTAGGTTCGTTGTCAGGAATTTGTTTAAAGAATAACTCACGAGCCGGGAATACACTCAATTTATCATTTCCTAATATACTGACGTAAACTTCACGGCCATCGATAAACTCTTCGACGATGGCATCGACGCCGAGCTTATCATGAATATACTTAACTCTGGCTAAGGCCTCTTTTTCATTTGAAGCATAGGACATCTGTGCAATGCCCTCGGATGATTCAAGCTGTAATGGTTTTATAAAGGCAGGAAAGGGGAATTTTCTTAAGGCACTTAAGGGAAATGGACGAGATTTCTTTGCCACTAAAAATTTGGGCGTACTGATTTCATGATAACCTAAGATACTTTTTGTTAATCCTTTATCCTTACATAATTGGAGACTCATGGGACCAGCACCGGTAAATGGGACTCCGACTAATTCCATTAAGGCGGTTAAGTTGGGTTCGAAGTTTCTTTGGCCACTAAAAGCTTCGCTCATATTAAAAACCAGATCTGGTTTTTGCTCTTTAACAATTTGCAAAAACGGATCAATATCATCGTGTATTCCTAAGGGAATAACTTCATGACCTAATTTGATTAAAGTATTGCGCACGTCACGTTCTGTTTTCCAATCTGGCGTGTTCCAGTATTCGACATACTGCTCACGCTTCAAATTAATGGACAGATCAAATAAAAGGAGAACTTTTAATGACTTCATTTACGCCTCTCGTTTAAACTTACCTGTGAACAAATAATTCTTCACTAGGCTGGTTAAAAAACTTGCCACTTCCATCGTGGTTTGAATTTCTGATTTTCCTAATTTTAATTCTAACTTAGCGCATCGCTCAGTCAGACGTCTGACCAAAGCATCAATCGTGAACTTACGTTCGCTCGTGGTCCAGGCCACTGTCGACACAATCGCTTTTTTATTTCGGTTCATAAATCTCTCGGCCGAAAAATCGCGCTTGGCTAATGACATTTCTCCGTTAAATATTTTTTTCAAATCACTATCGTAAAAATCCGGATATTCATCGGCATTTTCATTTTTCTTCTTTTGATAGTATTTCATTAATGTTGTTGTGAGATTCGATACGGCACTTGGTAGTCGACCTTTTTCCGCTGTATTTTTTAATTTTGCACTTTCTTTAACTAAACTTTCTACGTAGTTCAACTTAGCTAAAGCCGTAGGCCATTTACTGTATTCTTTTTTCCAATTACAGTCTGGATCCAAAAGAACCGCAAATGTTTCAGCAAAGTCTTCATCCGGATGCGCTTGGGCATACCAACGATCCAAATGCTTCACAAAACTTTTACTGTAAGGATGAGGACGATAGGTATCCGGATTATAGTCGATATCTGAAGAACCAAAAATTTTCTTCCATGTTTTTCTTTTTGAAAATTTATAACAATGGTCAAAACAATGCCCTGCTTCATGGCGCAGAAGCTTCATAAACCAATCATGATCGCTTCCTTCTGCTTCCAGCATTAGCGACTTCTCTAGATTTTTTAATCGCGTGTTGGCTAAATAAAAAGGAACAGAAATAGCATTCATGCCTTCCGGACTAAACCACTCATCACCTAAGAATATTTGTGGTCGATAGACAAGACCCTTAGCGCCTAATTCAAAATAAAGTTGATCGACATAATCTTGAATTTCGGTCCCATTAATTGATAAGGAAATATCTTTAAAACGAAGTTTTAAAATTTCGGCATCACTCAGATTAGAAAGCTCTTCAACTTTAACAGATTTCGGAGGCATACGTTTATTATCTGCGACTGAAAAATTGATGTAAAGCGTCTTAAGGGACTAACGACCTGAATACCGGCTCGGAAGTCCAGAAGAACTAGACTAAAGCGGATTGAATTTAATCGCGTACGCCCTTTGGTTGAGATGATTTTTCTCCTGAAACAGCTCTGTTTAATGAATTAGATATAAGCTTTCGAGGCACTTCAACCAAGAAAGCACATCCATGTCCTAAATTATTTCGAACGGTCATTTTTCCTTCAAGCAATCCGACGGCGCGCTGAACGATGGTTAACCCAAGACCTAATCCACTTTGATCAAATCCGCCTGAAACAAAAGGCTTAAAGATATTTTTCATCGTATCTTCTTGTAGTCCACCACATTCATCCTCAATTTCAATAATAATATTTTTTCCCGCTATTCCGGAGCGAACGACAATATGTCCTCCGATTTTAGAATACTTCAAAGCATTTTGAACGAGATTGGCGATGCTCGACAATAAGAGCTGTCGATCTGTTTCTAATTCAATATCGGCTTTAACATCGTTTTTCAAAATTTGCTTTTTTGATCCCGCTTCGCTTTGTGCTGTAAAAAAAATTTGATCGACCAGAACATTTAATTGAAATTTTTCCACATGAACTTCAGGATCAGCCCGCATACGGACTTCGGATAAAGAACGATCGATTAAATTTCTCATTCGATTTAAATTTTCACCTAAAACGCGCGAAGTACTTCCTCTATTCCCGACAATACCCTGTTGAATCATTTCGTAGGCAATCGTCGCACTGGAAAGTGCATTTCTTAATTCATGAACTAAAAAACCTAAATGTTGAATTTCGCGATCTTCACTAGCTTGCACGCTACGATATTGAAATTCAGAAACAGCGGCGGCTATGGCGATATCTAAGCATAGATTCAAATCATTAAATTCTTGCGTGGAAATATCTGCTTTTTTTCTTTGAGCCAGTTCCGTCACGGCCTGGCACATCGACCCGAAAGCATGGACCACATGGGAAAGTGTGTAATTCAGTCTGAGTAATTCTTTCCCATGTCCTGCAGCAACAATGACAATGTCTGCTTCCGAAGGGTTAACCATAGGGCTTTTTAGGTATCCGATGAGCTGCTCATAAAATAGCGGCAAGCCTTTTCGAAGCTGCTCAGACGACGGTAGAGCTCCTGCTAGCTTTAAGCTTTTTTGTTCAGTCAAAGCTAAAACATCGGATCGGTTCTTTTCAAGAAATTCGTATAACATTTAATTTCCCTTCTCTCTTAAACTTCGTGTATTCAGGCAGCGTGGCTGATACTGTCTCGGATATGAAAACTTGTGATAAAAAAACTATTTTAATCGTGGACGACTCTTTAGATAACCAAACTCTCTTGGATTTAATCTTTACGTCGAAAGGCTATGACGCTCACTGTGCCTCGAATGGATCGGAAGCGCTACATATATTAAAAGAATTGCCATCTTTACCTGATCTTATTTTACTAGATGCGCAAATGCCTGTGATGGACGGTTATCAGTTCCGCCTTGAGCAAAGTAAAGACGAGAGAATCAAAAGCATTCCCGTGGTCGTTATGACCGGAGACACAGACCGAGAAATGGATCATAACATGCTAAATCCGTTAGGTGTTCTGATTAAACCGTTGCAAATAAAATCAGTTATAAATAGTATCTCTCTGTATTTAAATCCAACAGGAATATGAAAATGAACCAAGAAATCAATGACGCGATCAAAAATAAAAATCTGATTCAATTCGACTATGATAACATCAACCGTACGGTCGAACCCTATTGCTATGGTACGACGGCTGCTGGAAATGAAGCTCTACGTGCTTACCAAACTTCAGGGGAAAAATCAAAAATGGCTTGGAAATTATTTGATCTGACTAAAGCAAGTAACATAGTTGCTCTAAATGATACATTTAAACCTCGCAAAGATTACAAACAAGGTGATAAAATTATTTCAATTGTGATCAAACAAATCTAAAGACCAAGTCTTTTCAATTGCGCTTTTTGGTAAGCACCAAAGACTCCGTTAAACAAACAACGAATTAAAGGATCCTCGACGATATCCACATCTGAAACGGCGTTGATACGAAGGTACATAGATGTTAAGGATTCACCTAATTCAAGCCCTGCATAAAGTTTTGAAAGTGGAACTTCTGTCATCCAAGATAAGTTTAAAGGCTCATTATTTAAAATTTCAATTTTATTTCCATCAAGATGATAATATAAAATCATCGCTTTACCCGTGTGATCGTAAACAGACAATTTCCAATTACGAGGTTGAGCAAAGTATTTGTCTTGGGGAGGATCCATAAATCGAAATTTTTCTAATAAACCCTGACGGCAATAATTAAAAACTTTTTCCGTTTGTATTTCAGTCAACGCGGGAAATCTTTGCGCAATTTCCGACGTCGTTGGGACTTTAATATCGAATTGATATTCGTAATCGACATCTTGCTCGCCGGTGGGTCTCATCCAACTTAGAGCTGACGATGGATTTAACAACGATGAGTTGAGTTCAATAGAAACTGATGGATTTAATCTTTGGACTTGAATTTGTGGTAACGCGGCTACGACTTCGTTTTCAAATTGTTTATAGGTCACTGGAAAAAGTGCCTGATTATACCAAGACCAGCTTTCTTGTTTGAACTGACACGAGCTCGGCACAACGTAACGAGGGTTGAGTTTCTTCAATTGCAATATCCACTCAGGTGGTAAATGCGTCGGAGCCTCCAGCACTTGCGATGGAGCTATAACTTCGATCTCTCGCATGGTTTGAAATGGCCACAGTACCATATCCCACGGGCCTTCTTGAACTAACAAATCCAAAGTATCGTCGTCTATCCAAGAATCCACTACATTCAGCACATTCAAACCGGCCGCTTTGATCTGAAACAAAGAATCAACATCGACATCCAAGGCACGACGAGGAATAACTTCAATGGTATTTACTTGAATCGATTGATTCAATTTTAATGAATGAACATGAGCAAAACCCAATCGTTTGATTAGTTCGAACATTTCACTATGTACACAGTACATATAAATCGGTGTTTGGCGATCTAAATGAACCAAACTCTCCATCGAACAATGATCGTCGTGAAAATGCGAAATAAAAACAGCATCTAATTTTAATTTTTTAATTTTTTCTAAATCAAATTCAACTTCAGGAAAAGCGTAACAATTATGACTAAAAGGATTTTCGAAAATGGGATCGAAAGCAATTTGAGTTTGATCACATTCGAAAATATAGCCCGCATGAAGAATTCGAGAAATCTTAAGTTTCATGTGTTCAAACTATTTAATGCGTAAATTCATAGTTCTAATTTTAGAATTAGAAGACAGTAAATACTGTGGATTATCATCATCGTCATAAATATCGCCGACGACCTCTTCAAAGATATCTTCCAATGTAACAATTCCCAAGACTTCGCCTTTGTTTCTAACCGCTGCGATATGGCTTTTTTTACTTTGCATAGCTTTTAAAGCATTCAGGATCGGCTCTTCTGCATTAATAAAAAGAGCTGGCCGAATTAATTCATTCCAGTTTAAACGGGAAATTTCGGCTTCAGAATTAAAATCCTTAGCATGCAAAATGCCGACAAGGCTTTCTTCTTGATTGATCACCGGGAAACGCGTGTAGCGTGTGGTTCGGATCAAATCCAATACTTCGGTGTAATGCGCGGATGCGGCCATCTTAGTCACAGACGCCCAAGGCACTAAAATGTCTTTTACTTTACGCTTATCCATTCCAATCAGATTAAAGACAAACTGTTTATTGGAATCGTGAAGATCGTCGATATCGATCGAAGAGGACTGCTCAGCGACAGATTCTACACTCTTTCCCTACACGACGCTCTTCCGATCGAATCGGAAGAGCGTCGTGTA
>CALMPX010000305.1 GCA_937871355.1 uncultured Bdellovibrio sp. | reverse complement strand
TAAATAGTCTTGTCTATGACCTAGCTACGACGAACATAAAATCGGAAATTTCATCGTCTAATGGAGATCGAATTATTTATGAATTTAATCGATTTAAACTTGTTCCTTATGCCATTTTTGCTTGGTTGTTTTTCGTCGTTATGTTAATTCCGCAGGCGATAATTTCAAGACGTCGTCTTGTTGAACAAATTAATCACGAAGTTATAATTGAAAAAAAAATATCAAAGGCTGAAATTGCCAGAGAGGTTCGTCACAATCTTCGAACACCGTTGGCCGCTTTAATGAGGATACCGCAGCGGCTACCATCTACATTAAGAAATGAAAAAGATCTTTTAGACATAACCATTACTCAAATTAAAGAACTTGTAAGTAAGCTTGATGAAAGTAAACCGACTGAACTCGCAAAATCACAAAATACTCAAATTTACGATACGCTGCTTTCGGCAAGACAAGAAATTAAAGAGATTGTTCCATCGAGAATTGATTTCAAATTTGAGATCGAGGATATGATTAGCTCTGACTTAGTCGATCATATTCCCTTTGAGTTAAGAGCAATTTTATCAAATATGGTTTTAAACTCGGTTGAGGCTATTGAAAATCACGGATCAATCGTAGTAAGAGCTATAGAAAATGCGTCTCACGTAGTTATTTCAATTAGTGATACGGGCATAGGTGTTCCGAACGAGATCATCCCCAGGTTGTTTGAGAAAGACTTTTCTTATCGAAAAGAAAAAGGCAGCGGTATAGGGCTCTATCACGCAAAAACTTTTATCACTAAATGGAGCGGGAGTATTCAAGTCGAATCAATTGATGGATCAGGGACGATATTTAAAATCAGTCTTCCGATAAAGGATAAGGCTTCGTGGTATCTGCAAAATCTCAAAATCAATGTTGATACGAATATATTTATTTTAGATGATCAGCAGAGCGCTTTAACTTTGTGGCAGCAAAAGTTTTCAGAAACATCATTTTTGAATCAGGTGTCATTTTACAGTCACATTTCTGATTTTGAGAAGGATTCGTCTAAATGGACGCAAAATTCCATTTTTTTAATAGACTACGATATGGGACCATCGTCAAAAAATGGCCTAGAGGTCTTAAAAAATGTCCCGAAGGAATCCCTTCGATGCCTGGTGACAGGACATTTTGACGATTTAGAGGTGCGCACTCAATGTGAGGTTTTGGGTTATTATTTAATTCCCAAATCCTCAATTGAATCCTTAAGAATCTAATTATCGAAAACGCTTTGCCTCATTCGGGAAGATACTTATGGGTTTCCATTTGATGTGTAAAACTTCTTTGGACGCCTGGTCGATCTTTTTAAGGTTCGCAAGGCTGCTCAAAGATCCAAGATCAGTGAGTGAGATTCCAAGCTGCATGAGTGCCGTGATCAGATAAAGTTTAAATAGTAGATTGTACATATGAGTTTCTCCTTAGTTATTTGGTTCAAATGAACTGCAAATAGGAGCAAGTGGTACGTCGTAGCTTGTATCTAAAGTTGTAGTTAAAAGTAGTTAAGACACGAAATTTCATAACGTTTCGTGAAATTCTAATTTTTAGATGATCTTTAAAACCTTTGATATTGTAAGTACTTGAGAGCATTTGTAGTTTTTGGACATTTTTTCGATTTTTTGTTTTTCCCAGTAAGAAAACTGGGGCGACCAACGGGGCTCGAACCCGCGACAACCGGAATCACAATCCAGTGCTCTACCAACTGAGCTATGGCCGCCACAAAAAGTATAAAAATAATGAGTTCATAATTTATAATGAATACCCCTGATTTTTGCAAGGCTATTCATTATAAATGCTGGTTATTTTGGCATCAAGTTCATCGTGCCAAAAGAGGCCTGGCACCTGATTACTTGATCAGAGATTTCTTTAACTCCGCCAGCTTGTCATCAGCCGGTTTGCCGAACCAGATGGCGAAGAGGTCTGTGGCAAAAACTTCGTTACCGGTGATCGTCTTAATGCTGCCATCAGCACGTTTGATGAAGAGCGTAGCCGTGGTGTCTTTCCAAGTGGCTAACAAAGAAAAAGACTGACCTTTTTCAAATTCTTTAACAGAGGAAAGCTCCGTCATGAGTTCTGACATTTCTTTTGATAAGTTATTTATGTCTAAACCATTGTGTTCAAGGGCCTCTTTAAAAGAGCTTGTGATTTTAGTCCCAGCTAAGTCACGAGACATTGTTAATTTTAATTCAACGGCACCGGCTTTTTTTAATGAATTGAGAATTCCATCTTCAGTTTTATCTAATTTACTTGGGTCGGCAGCAAAAAATTCCACGACGTAAACTTTAACAGTGGCTAAGCCGAAAACTTTCTTTTTTCTGATGCCGTGATTCACCATTTTAAGATCAGTGGTTTTACCTTGGCTCAATAATGATGAGTAGCTGCTGATATGCACATCTTCGAAAGTTATTTCAGAGACTTTGTCGGTTATGCTTGGGTCGGCAACAGAAATTTGAGCAGCCGGAGTGGCTTCTGTTTTGTCAGACGAAATCGTGGTTGAGGGTGTCTTTTCAACAGGGGGCGCTGCTTTTCGCGCATAGGCATGAAAGCTGAATTGCAATAGAATTAATACCAGTAAATTCATTTTTTTCATAGTGCTCCTTAACGTTATTTAACGTGAATTATCATGGTGATTAACTATAAACATAGTGTCAAGTATATCTAATGCTTGTAAATGAGAAATCCAATGTCATCATGACTATTCACCAAAAAAAAGAGGTTTTATGAAACAATTTAGTTTACTTTTCAGCGCGATATTTATGGCAGCATCATTTGCTTTAGCTAAGCCCATGCCTCAACGTTTAGGCGTCGGAGTTAAAGATAACACCAGCCTCAGTATTCCTTCATTAACGGCTCTCTATAACGTGAATAATGATTTCGCTTTCTATGGCGGTTTTGGCTTTGACACTAAAAAAGATTACTCAAATTTTGAAATGAATGTGGGCGTTCGCCATGTTATTTTTCATGAGTCTAATTTACATTTTTATACCGGAGGCCAATTTGCCATCGTCAATATCGAAGATCCGATCAATGGCAAACAAAATGGTTTTGAAGTGAATGCACTTTTAGGTACAGAATTCTTTTTTACGGGTTTAGAAAATGTGGGCTTTTCATTTGAAGGCGGCCTCGGACTTTCTTCTTATAAAGAAACTCGTGTTCGTACAATTGGTGACCATCCGTTAAAAGCCGGTCTATTATTTTACTTCTAAATTAATTCACTCATTTTTAAAAAGGATTATTATGTCTAAAAAAATTATTCACACTGATCATGCCCCTAAAGCCGTGGGACCGTATTCTCAAGCCGTTCTGCTCGGCGATATGCTGTACTGTTCTGGTCAGATTCCGATTGATCCAAAAACTCAGGACGTTTTTACTGGTGATATAAAAATTCAAACTGAAATGATTTTATCAAATATCGAAGCTGTTTTAAAAGCGACAGATATGAATTTTTCTCATATCATTAAAACGACGATTTTTTTAACGTCCATGTCTGATTTTGCTACGGTTAACGAAATTTACGCCAAAAGATTTCCATCAAATCCACCGGCGCGATCGACTATTCAGGTCGCCGCTTTGCCAAAAGGAGTGAATGTGGAAATCGAAGTTTTGGCTAACAAAAACGCTTAAGTGAAATTATTAAAACGAAAAAGAACGATCATCGGTTTGTTGGTTGTTCTTATTTTTATTTTCATTATTTATTTTGAAACCGATCAAATCCTATCGGAGCCAGAGAACCTCTGGGGTAACAATGAAATATCCGCTGACTGCGGAGTGGTTTTAACCGGCGCAACGGGAAGACTGCGCGAAGGTTTTGAACTCTTAGCGCAAAAAAGAATTAAGAAGCTCATCGCATCAGGGGTTTATAAAGAGGCTCGCATGATCGAAGTTTTTCCCTATGCAGGCTATTACCCTGAAGTCAGCTTAGATGATATCTACTTAGAAAAAAGATCTGAAACCACCTTCGGAAATGCGCGACATAGTATGAATTTAGCCGAGGGCCTACGCTGTCGAGATATTATTCTCATCACCTCGCAAATCCATATGCACCGAGCCTATGCGATTTTTAAGATCGTTTATCCAGATACCATCGTCATTAAAAAATTAACCTTGCCGAATACCAAATCGGAATCGGGTCTGTCAGGCCTAGCCTTAGAGGTGGTTAAGACATTATTTTACTACGTCGTTGGTCTAGCCGAGTACTTTAATATTTAAGTCTTTTCACATTCGTCCGAAACGTTGTTATGGACAAAAATCAAATACAACACGAAGTGAACGAAATCAAATTAGAAAACGTGACGTTAAAAATTTCGGATGACCATGATCCGATTTTGCAATCAGTGGATTATAGTTTACCAACTGATGAAGTGTTATTGATTGAGTCATCGAATCATCAAAATGCAACGATGTTTTTAAAACTTTTAGCCGGTCGCACTGAATTGTCTGCTGGAAAAGTTTTATGGAATGATGAAAGTGTTTTTGATCCGACGGACAGTTCATTCGATACCCATGAAACGATGGGCTGTTATTTTGAATCATTTCGTGCTGGACATAAAGAAACTTTTGAATCGATTTTATTAGCTGATTTAGGTCAGGAAGAATTTGATTTCGTAATCGATTATTTTGATTTGAATGATAAACAGAAGTTGCCATTAAAAGGCATGGCCTATAGCTATCAAAAGTTAGCCTATTTGATTAAATCGGCAGCCAGCAGCAAACAAGTCTTAGTGCTTGAAGATCCTGCTTCGGGCTTAGATGAGTCACAGTGGCTCTGTTTTTTAGATTTTGTTCAAATGCAGCAGCGTCGTGGATTCTTACGTCATATTTTTATGAGCAATCATCACCCAACAGCTATGCGTCATATCGGGCATAATCGGATCTATTTAGAAGACGGCTTGATCTACATTGATGAAGATATTAATCCGAAAAAAGTCAGCCATTTTTAGTTGGCCTTTTAAAATTCTTTCGTCCACAATAAGTTCTCATGAGGAACAAGTCTTTAAGTCTCTTTTTTCTTAAAAAATTAATACTGTCTCCGCGCTCGGGATCGCTGATGCGTCGGATTTCTTTTTTGTCATTTTTCTCTGTTTTATTAAGTGTCATGGTTTTTTTGATCGTATTGTTTGTCATGAATGGCATGAACAAAAGCATTCAAAGTCGTATTATTGTTTTAGATCCGAACATCACGGCCTATTTTAGCTCTGACAACGAAGTCAAGATCGATGAAAATCCGATGTACCATGGATTGAAATTTGATTCATATGATTTAATCATTCGTACGGTTGACGGCCAATTTCGCGGATCAAACGCTGTTGGCTACCAGCAAGACGATTTTAAGTTTTGGATGGATAAACTAACGGATCTACAAAAAAAGAATAAAGATTTCAGATCTTATGAAGAAGATTCAACGTCGGATTTAAACGAAGGCGAAATTGCTTTGGGTGTAGATATAGCACGCTCGTTAAGTTTATTAGAGGGTGATCAAGTGACATTGATTCCTATTGAAACTTTACTGCTCAGTCAAACGGAGCGACCGCTATTCGAAAAGGTTACGGTGAAGAAAATCATTACATCGGATCTTCCGGATTTAGATGCGAACGCCATCTTTTTTAATCGTGATGTTTCGTTAAAATCATTTCGTTCAAGTTTATCAAAAGTATCGGGTTATCATTTTTGGCTCAAAGATCAAGCTGACTTAGATAAGGCCATTGCTGAATTAAAAACACATCCATTTAAAAATGTCGAAAGCTGGAAAGAAAAAAATTCCAGTTTATTCTTTGCCCTTTTCATGGAGAAAACCATGATCGGGATTTTCTTAGGCTTAGCGGGATTGATCGCATCCTCTTCGATTTTAACCGTATTGGCACTGATCATGTCGCAAAAACAAAGTGATATTGCTATTCTTAAAACATTGGGATTGTCGAACCGAAAAACATTATTGTTATTTACCCAAATGGGCTTATGGATTTCGTTGTCGGCTATTGGGATAGGAACAATTTTAGGCGTCAGTCTCAGTTATTATCTTGAAAAAAATCCGTTACAAATTTTACCACATATTTATTATGATTCCAGTATTCCTGCCTATGTTGATTTACGTTTTGCTGCCATCGTATTTTCTGTATCTACATTTTTAGCGTTGATCGGTTGTTACTTTCCAGCTCGTGCGACTTTAGCTATACAGCCCGCCATTTTATTGAAACAAAAAAACTAGGAGATTCTATGTCGGACGATATTAAACACAAGATGCGCGATGTTGGTGAAAACATCGGGCAATATACCCATGATGCCGGCAAAAAAATAGGTCAGATGGCCGCAGAGTCCGAAGATTATATCGATTCGGGTCGAAAATTCATTAAAGACAATCCTATTCAAAGTGTGCTTGTGGCCGGAGCGGTGGGGATCATCGTCGGAAGTTTGTTAACCATGATTTTTAAAAATAAGCGACGGGACTAATTATGTTTTCAGTTTTAGTGCCTATTATGATGGAATTTTTCAAATATCAATCGGGCCAAGTTATTCGCGAAAAATTTCAAATGACTCAGGAACAAATACAAAAAACAGTGCAGGAGCAAATCACCAAGATTTTGATTAAATTCTTCGGCGGCCTTATTTGTACGGTCACCTTGTGCTATTCCTTGATCGGACTTTTGGATTTATTTCAATCCTATATTAATACTTTGGCTTATGCGACAGAAATTAAGATTGTATTTTTTGTTATCGTGTTAACGTCAGCGGTTTTAGGTTTGAAGACCATCTTTGTTGATAAAAAATTAAATTCACTACAAACAGCTCCGATCGCGTCACCATCGCAGACGTCAAACCAACCTGATTTTAATATCATGCAAAATATAGTCAGTCAGTTTATTGAAGGCTTAAATGAAGGAATGGCTGACAGTCGTAAAAAAAAGTCGCCGGAAGAAAAAAATTAAACTGATAAATTGAAATCTCGTAAGGCCTCATTGAGTGAGGTTTTTTTATTGGTAGACTCTTTACGTTCACCAATAATCAAAGCCGCCGGAACGCCGTAAGCACCAGCCGGGTATTGCTTAGTTTCAAAGCCTGGGATGACCACGGAATTTTTCGGAACGCGGCCTTTGTAAATTTTCGGCTCTTTGCTTGTCACGTCGATAATTTTTGTCGAAGCCGTCAATGTAACCCCTGCGCCAAGAACTACACCGGACTCAAGGTGAACGCCTTCGACCACGATGCAACGACTCCCGATGAAGCAATCATCTTCGATGATGACGGGCTGAGCTTGAACGGGCTCTAAAACTCCGCCTAGCCCCACGCCACCAGAGAGATGAACATTTTTTCCGACCTGCGCGCAGGAGCCCACCGTGGCCCAGGTGTCGACCATGGATCCTGATCCGACGTAGGCTCCGATG
>CALMPX010000304.1 GCA_937871355.1 uncultured Bdellovibrio sp. | reverse complement strand
TAAAGAGGACCTGATCGGAGCACTTAATGATTCTTATAAAAATCAAAAGACGCTTTTGAATCAATTGAGTTCGGTCTATATGTGGGGTTGTTATACGATGGGCCCAAGTGAAGTATCAACTTGGCAGCAACAATTACCGGCCTTAAAAATTGCCGCCGGATTCTACGACAAAGCGCCGTTAGCGGCGATGAAAGCCAGTTCGAGTATGCTAGGTGATCTTTTAGCCAAAGAAAAAAGTATAATTCAAAGCTCAGATGATAACTCATTAAAAAAATTAATTTCTTCTGTTCCCTATATCAATCAAAACAATGTGGCGATATACACCAAAAATCAATGCTCGACAAAATACTACTATAACACCGAAGGTTCTAAGTACAGCAATTTAGAAATGACTAAAAAAGGGAATCACTTTATTAATTTTAATGATCGACCCAATTGCGCAGCCACGAGCAATGAACGGGAAAAAGTTCGACTTGATCTGATAAAATATTTTTATGGGCCGAAAGAGATTCCCGGCAACACGTCGAAAAGTGAATTAAGAGATATGTATGGTCTTCTCAGAGTTCAGGCGAATTGCATTAATACAAATCATATTATGAATCCTGATCGCGTCTTGATGATGATCTTTCAGGGAAATGTGAATGCCAATTTTGAAGATAACAATTTAAAGTTGATTAGTGATGCGTCTCAGGAGCTCGCTCTGTTAGAAAAGACGACGGAAGAGGCTTATAAAAAAAATCCGAAAGACCCAAACACTTTAAAATTGAAAAAATATTTAAAAGATAATAGGTCAAAATTTTTTGATAATAATTTCCAATTTAAGAGTCGTGTGGAGATTCGAGAAATGATCCATTTTATGGAAGGGTTGAAAGATCAAAATTCAAGTAGTTCGACACCGCTGCGCGAAGCTCAAACAAGAAATTTAAGCCGATTAAAAAGAGGTATGGAAATATATCTTTTTAATTTAAATCCAAATTGCATGGACGCCCTCGAATGGCACGAAAGACTGGGACGAAAACCAGCTCAAAAATGCAAGTTTTAACGGTCTACCAACAGTAAGTACCCGCAATTTTTGTCATTTTGAACAGGAGTGTTAGAATCCTAACACCTCAGAATAATTATAGAGCTTATAAGCAGGGCCCAAAGATTGAATATTGTATAGGTCAGGAGACTTATATGAAAAACTTATTCAATAAATCTATTTTATTCTTGTCGTTACTCTCGATGACTACGGCGTTCTCAAGCTGTGGACAAAATGGCAGTAGCAGCAATAACACTCCGGTAAATCCAGCTTGCGCCGCGGGTTACTATATTCAAGGTAATCAATGTTATCCTATTAATGGCAATGGAACTGGAACAAACCCCGCTTATACTTATACCAATGGCTTCTATGCTGATAATTACTCAGGAACAAGCACATTACGAGTCACGAATGGTGCCCGAATGAAACAATTCTTCAAATACGGCATGGGTGTGTGTGACCGAGCTGCGACCAACTACGGACAAGCCTCATGTGATGCTTACGTCGGTGGATACATGGATATCATTATCCAATTTCCAAATTCGTCAAACAGCTCTATGCTCGCTACATTTATTGCGCGTCCTAAATATAATCCTTACGGAAACTACTCGGTTCAATTACCTTCGGGCTGGGGATTATTAGGAATCGCTTTAGGCGCAGTGACAGGTGTTTACGTTCCAGATCCAAATGCTTACACCGGTGCTTACAGAAATCCACTTCAATTAGAAATGGCTGTTTCAGCCATTAATAATTCAGCCGGTTTCGAAGCGCGTGGTTACGGAGACTACTGGACCGGAGCTAACACCACATTATTAGCCATCCAAGTTCCCAACGGTAAAGTTCAAGATAATCAAATTAACTTTAACTTCATGGTGGGTGGTCAAAACGCGGCGAGCGGTTCGATGACTAAATGCCGCACAATGAATTGCGGTTTATAAGAAATTATTTTATCATCACAACATGAACAAACGAGAAATTAAATGCCCGCAGTGCGGGCATTTAACATTTTACAGTCCCGAGAATCCTTTCCGCCCTTTTTGCAGTGAACGCTGCCGCCTGATTGATTTAGGTGAATGGGCTTCGGAATCCTATAAAGTTTCCCACACTAGCAACGACAAAGATCATGACGAAGAAGACGAAGAGAACACCAACGAAGAAATCGACTAAGACAAATACTTGTCTTTCAATATCAGAAGAGTAATATCGACCCATAACCGAGGTCAGGTACGCATGTTCATCACAAAAGCTAGAAAATTTCTAATTGGTAATCCATTGCATAATTCTCAGCATAGTCATGAGCTTTTACCAAAATGGAAAGCGTTAGCTTTGCTTTCAGCGGATGCTCTGTCTTCTGTCGCTTACGCCACAGAGGAAATTATTATTCCTCTGACTTTATCTGGAGTCGCTTTTGCGACAACGTGGTCTTTACCAATTGCTTTAGGTGTTCTCACCCTGATGTTCTTGATCACGTTATCCTACCGTCAAACGATTAAAACATATCCCAACGGCGGTGGAGCTTACACGGTAGCTAAAGAAAACTTAGGCGTTATCCCAGGTTTAGTGGCTGCAGCCGCTTTGATGATTGATTATATCATGACCGTAGCTGTTTCCGTTTCTGCTGGAGTCGAAAATTTAGTTTCAGCCTTTCCCTTTTTAGAAAGTGTTCAAGTTTTTACCTGCGTATGGATTATATTATTACTTATGGTTCTCAGTCTTCGTGGCGTTAAAG
>CALMPX010000303.1 GCA_937871355.1 uncultured Bdellovibrio sp. | reverse complement strand
GGATATCGAAGTTAACGGTTACGGCTGCGCTTTAACTGAAAAAGCTTCAATCAAATTGCAAGTTGAATTTGCTAATGGAAAATCAGTATTAGATCCTAAGTTTGACACTGAAATTAGCGCCTTGGCTAACTTCATGGCGAAATACCCAAATACAAATGCTGAAATCGCCGGTCATACCGATTCGACGGGTTCAGTTGCAACGAACAACTCTTTATCTCAAAAACGTGCTGACGCTGTTAAAGCGGCTTTAGTCAAAGCGGGTGTTGATGCTAAACGTGTTGTAGCTAAAGGTTATGGTTCTAAAAATCCTATCACTGACAACAAAACGGCTGAAGGTCGTCAAGCTAACCGTCGTGTTATGGCTGAGATCTCAGTTGTTGCTGAAAAGAAAAAATAGTTCTGATTTAAAGATTATTTAAACGAAGGCTCTATCGCAAGATAAAGCCTTTTTTATTTGCGATTAATTACAAAAATCAGATAGACTTGAACTATGCAAGCGCTCGTAATTAACCAATCAAACATTCAGCTCAATCTTAAGAATATCCAAATAACTTTAGATGAAGTGGTTCGGCGTTTAGGTAAAAATAAAGCTCTTAAAAATTCAAAAAAACTTAAAAAAAATGAGATCTCGTTCGTGCTGATTTCAGCTCAGAAAATGAAAGCCATTAACTATCAATTTCGTGGTAAAGATTATGCGACGGACGTGCTTAGTTTTGCTTCTGCTTCGCCGGAAAGTTTAGGTGAGTTGATCTTATGTCCAAGCGTGTTAAAAAAACAAGCTCGGCAAAATGGACACTCTTTGGATTTTGAAATCCTTTATATGTTCATTCACGGTATACTTCATTTGTTGGGCTATGATCACGAAAAATCTTTATCGGAAGAAAAGAAGATGTTTACGATTCAAGATCGGTTATTTAGCCAATTGACAGGATCTAAAATCAATTTACACTTAACCCATGTCAATCGTCGCAGAAGTCAGTGAAATCAAAAAGCAAATCACCGAATTAGACCAATTCTCATTGGAGCTTCGGGGGTATCTTTGACTTGGATAAAAAATCTAAGCGCCTCGATCAATTAGCTATCGCTTCGGAAAATCCAGATTTGTGGACCAAACCGGCAGAAATGCAAAAATTAAATAAAGAAAAAACTCATTTGGAAAAATCAATTTCTGAATGGAAAGATCTGGATACGAAACTATCAGACGTTAAAGTTCTTTTAGAAATGGCCGTTGAAGCCCATGACGAAGACACTTTTAAAGAAGTTAAATCAGAAATAGCGGCTATTCGTAAAATAGCTGATGCTTTAGAGCTCAAACGCGTTCTCAGCGGTGAACTTGATCATAACAACACGTACATTTCAATTAATTCAGGAGCAGGTGGAACAGAAAGCTGTGACTGGGCTGAAATGTTACTTCGTATGTATACGCGCTATGCTGACAAAAATGGATACCGCTGCGAAGTTTTGGATATGACCGAGGGCGAGGGTGCTGGAATTAAATCATGCACACTTTTAATTTCTGGTGATTACGCTTACGGGCATCTTAAAGCGGAATCAGGGGTACATCGTTTGGTGCGGATTTCTCCTTTTGATTCGAACGCGCGTCGACATACATCGTTTGCTTCCGTTTTTGTCTGGGCCGAAGTTGATGACGATATTCAAATTGATGTCAAAATGGATGATATCGAAGTCGAAACATACAGATCCAGCGGAGCGGGAGGGCAGCACGTAAATAAAACGGATTCAGCCGTTCGCTTGCGTCATAAACCTTCGGGTATTGTGGTGGCTTCGCAAACACAGCGCTCTCAGGTGCAAAATAAAGAGCGCGCCATGAAAATGCTCAAAGCTGCTTTGTACGAAAAAGAAGTGGAAAAGCGTAATCGAGAAAAAGATGAAATGAATTCATCTAAAAAAGCGAATGAATGGGGATCGCAAATTAGATCCTACGTTATGCATCCCTATCAGATGGTTAAAGATCACCGCACCGGATTTACCACGAGCCAAGTGGCTGATGTGATGGATGGTTATTTATCTGATTTTATCATGTCGTACTTGAAAGCGATGATCACGGGATCACTTGGACAGGTTGATGCTGGGGATGATCTTTGATGAATCAAAATAAAATGACGAAGATTAAATTTTATTTTTGGCTTTCAGTTAAATTATTATTTAATCGCAAAACTTTATTTGGTGGCTCGGGCCCTTTAGCCATGCTGGGCTTAATTTTAGGAGTGGCGGCGCTCGTTGCCAGCCAATCGGTTATGCGTGGTTTTGAAACGACGATGGCCAAAGCCGTTATTGATATGACGGCCGATATTCAAGTGGTTAAGCGGGGGCGTTTGATTGATTCGTGGCCCGAGTTTCAAAAAGAAATTAAAGTATCTGATTCTTCTATTAAAAAAGTTTTACGTTATGCTCACACAGAGGCTGTTGTCGCTTCTCAGGGGAAAGTCAGTGGAGTTCTGGTTCAAGGTTTGGACATGAAAGAAGTTCCAGGCGTTCTTAATTTTGATGCTCGTTTTACAGCAGGTCAGCTGCCTCAAGAAAAAAATGAAATTGTTATTGGTCTTGGTTTAGCTAAAAAATTAAATATTCATATTCACGACAAAGTTTATATTGCGGTTCCTTTGTCGACGCCATTCGAATCGACTTCTTTACAGAGAAGTGCAGAAGAATTTGCTGTTTCAGGTATTCTTGATATGGGAAAAAACGATTGGAACGAACGATTGGTTATTTCTCATTTAAAAGATCTTCAAAGACTGACGCAAATTGGTGACCGCTACAATGGCGCCTTCGTTAAAATTGCTGACTCAAATCGTGCGGTTGAGGTTTCGGCCCATATGTCATCAAGCTTAGAGCCTAAATATTACGTTAACAATTGGTATAATTTGAATCGCAATTTATTAGAGGCCGCTAGCCTAGAAAAGATTGTTATTTTCTTCGTGGTCTTTCTGATAGTGATCATGGCGGCGTTTAATATCTCAAGCACGTTGTACGTGATTATTCGTTCGCGCTATAAGGACATCGCTATTTTAAAAACTTTAGGATTTGGGGCTAAAGCTATTCGTCATATTTTTGTGTTGCAAGGTTTGGCGGTGGGAACATTGGGAACTTTTGGAGGATTCATCGTTGGATTGGTACTCAGTTACGGTTTTATGTGGCTCCAAGCTCGCTTTAGTGTTTTGCCTGGAGCTATTTATAAAATTGATCGTATCGATATACAAATAAGTGCGATTGATTTCGTGCTGATTTATATTTCAACATTAGCCGCTTGCACGATAGCTTCATATTTCCCGGCCAAGCGCGGTAGCCAGTTGCTGATTATTGAAGGTATGAAACAGGATTAAGGATTAAAAAATGTTACAGATCAAAAATGTTACTCGATTTTATAAATCAGGATTAAGTGAAGTTCAGGTTTTAAAAAATATTAATCTCGAAGTGCAAGAGGCAGAAGCCATATGCTTATTAGGAGCCTCAGGCTCGGGAAAGTCGACATTATTGCAAATCATGGGAACATTAGACCGCCCGACAAGCGGTGAGGTCACTTTTGATTCTATTAATTTATTTGATATGAATGATGATGAGCTTTCTTGTTTTCGTAATGAAAAAATGGGATTCGTTTTTCAGTTCCATCATTTGGTCATGGAGTTAACAGCTTTGGAAAACGTCATTTTGCCTTGTTTATTAGTGGGTGAAGATAGGGCAGAAGCTGAGGCTAAAGCACAGCATTGGTTTGAATATTTGGGTATTTTAGATCGTATGACACATTATCCAAATCAATTAAGTGGAGGCGAGTTGCAGCGCGTATCTATTGCTCGCTCTTTGATCAAAAATCCAAGTATTTTGTTCGCCGATGAGCCTACGGGGAACCTCGATTCCGAGAACTCTAAAAAGGTTCAACAGCTCTTTTTTCAGTTACAAAAACAACTCGGTTTGACTCTGGTGGTTGTTACTCATGATGCTGAATTTGCGAAACAGTTCTCGAAGGTTTACCGTGTACAGGATGGGATGATTTTCCAAGAGTCACCTATAACGCCTTAATATTTTTTTGACATAGGACCGAAGTCTAGATAGCCTTTTTAGGTGTTAAAAACATTCAAAACTTATTTGCAGCTTGGCCTCTGTTTCTTTTTTGCTTTTTTATGCTTAAACGGCAATGGGTATGCTCAGAATACTCCTCAAAAAAATAAATCGAAATCAACTCAAACAAAAAAAATAACTCAAAAAGAAACAGGTCTGTTGGTAAGTGCTATCGATCTTCAAGGTTTGAAAAAAATCGAAAAGGACGCCGTGCTTGCCAAACTTGTTTCTAAAGTTGGGGATCCCTATTTAGAAGAAAATATTGAAAAGGACATTCAAGCCCTTTTTAAAATGAATTACTTCGTGCAAATCGAAGTCTCGAAAGATCGAGTCGCCAATGGGATGAACCTCAGTTATAAGATTATTGAAAAACCGACTATCGCCGAAATTACTTTCGAAGGTAACGGGGAAATCAAAGCTGAAGAACTCCAAACACAATCAGGCTTAAAGCAGTACGAAGTCATTAATTATACTTAGATTCAAGAC
>CALMPX010000302.1 GCA_937871355.1 uncultured Bdellovibrio sp. | reverse complement strand
GAAATCTAAAGCGCGAATGATCATTACATTTGAAGAAAAAAGTGTTTCACCTTTTAAGTTGGCCGCTAATTCATTTTGAATATTAAAATAAAATTTTTGAGTGGTTGCGGTTTTTATTTTTTTCCAGGCTTTTTCTGAGAACGAAACAAAAGTCATTCCCGTCGGTAACATGAATGCTTTTTGACTTCCGCCAACCAATCCGTCAATTTTCCATTCATCCATCGGAACATTATAAGCACCTAAAGCGGTGATCCCATCGACTAAAAACAGAGCTTCTGTTTTTGAAATCACTTCGGCCATGTCTTTGATAGGATGAATCGTCGCCGTACTCGTTTCACAGGCTTGGCTGAGAACAATTTTCGTATCAGGGTGTTGTTGAAGTAAATTTTTAAGATCATCGGCTTTGGCTGCAGATCCCCATTCTACGTGATGACGAATCACAATGGCTCCGAATTGCTCAGCCATATCAGCCCAGCGTTCACCAAATTTTCCACTGATAATCGCAATCACTTTGTCTTTAGGGTTTAAAACATTCACCAAAAGACACTCCATGCCGCCGCTGCCTGTGGCTGTTAACATAAATGCGGGCTGAGAGGTTTGAAAAATCGCGTTCAAGTTGGTCAGAGCTGATTTGAGTAGGGCATCAAATTCCGGTGTGCGGTGGTGGATCATCGGTAATGATAATATTCTTTGTACTTCAGGGTGCAATTGCACGGGCCCGGGAGCTAACAATATAGAATTTGACATTTATTCATCCTTGGCTTTGTATTAAACCAATGAAGCCTCACTTTGTCTTTAATTTTATAATTCTATCGCTTTGTTCTATGATGACTTTTTCCTGTGCGTACAAGCTGAGCAATGCTGTGGATAAGCTTCCCGGAGGAGTTCAGGCCATTGTCGTACCTATGTTTATCAATGAATCCAAAGAGCCGAATATCGAAGTTTTTTTTACCAATGCGTTTAAAACAGAAGTTCTTCGTTTTGGTCGTATTAATTTAGTCAACAGTGAGTCACAGGCGGAAGCCGTGGTAACAGGAACGATCAAATCAGTCAAAATTGTTTCCGATGAATCAGTTATCGAATCAAAAAATGCTAAGTATTTACCCTATGGGACTGTTTTAGCCACACAAGTTAAAGTGACTGTTGTTGTATCGATGAAAATGACTGAAATTAAAACACAAAAAATTCTCTGGAGCGGAGATTATACGCAGTCTAAAAATTATACTCCTCCGCAGATCACTTTACCTGTCATTAATTCGGCTAACAATCTTTACAATTTATCCGAGAGAAGGCAGACTCTTGAAACCTTATCGAAAGATATGATGCAGTTAGCTTTGGATCGTCTTGTCGATAATTTTTAAGAGGGGAAAAGTCATTCATGTCATTGGTCGACGCACAGGTTATTTATAAAGATCTTGAGCTCAAAAAGCTTAAGCCGGTGTACTTCTTTTTTGGTGATGAACCCTTTTTATTAAATCAAATTCCTGAGCGTTTCAAAATGGCTGTTCTCGATGAAAATACTTTCGATTTTAATTTTTCTTTATTCTATGCCTCTGATAGCGATGTTAATGTGATCAAAGATACGGTGGAAACACTGCCGGTTATGTCGCAATCACGTTTGGTCATTTTAAAAAACGCTCACGAACTTAAAGAATCTGAATGGACTGATCTTCATGAACTCTTCACGAAGCCCGTCGACTCAACTGTTTTTGTTATTATGGCAGATAAAATTGATAAACGAAAAAAAGGTATGAAATTCTTATTAGACCAAGCTGTTTGTTCAGAATTTAAAAAGCCCTATGACAATCAAGTTCCGCAATGGATTAACTTTTTAGCCCAAAATTTTGAATTAAAGTTATCTCAAGACGCTGTTCATCGGTTACACCGTTTAGTCGGAAATAATTTATCTGAACTCAACAATCAAATGGAAAAAATTAAAAACTACGTCGGAGACCGTGCGGTGATTGAAATCGCAGACGTCAACAGTGTTGTTTCTAACAGTCGCGAAGAAAGTGTTTTTGATTTCACTAAAGCTATTGGTAAAAAAGATCGTATTTCAGCATTAGAGCAGCTCGTTCAGCTGATTGATCAGGGGCAGAATGAAATAGGAATAGTTTCATTATTAGCTCGACACATGCGTATCTTGCTCACGGTTCGTTCCGGCATGGATCAAGGTATTGGCGGCGCCAAATTGGCCAGTGTGGCTCAAGTCCCGGCTTATTTTATTGAAGGCTACTGTGATCAAGCTCGTCATTGGCCCGTGCGAAAAATTGAAGAGGCCTTAGTTATTCTTTGTGATACAGATAAAGCCTTAAAATCGTCTCCGATTTCTTCTCATATTTGGCTCGAGAACATGGTTCTTAAGTCATGTTCTCTCTGATCCATCCGATCAAGCTTTTGACACTGTAACTTTATATGTGCTTCGCGTGCCAAAGTTTTTGCTTTATTTCAAACAAGGTGACTTTAAAACGGGTTATAGAATTGCATTGTCTTATTGTATGAAAACCAGCTTACACGTGATTTATTTCACATTTTGCTTCATTATTTTCTCAGCTGCATTAGCTCAGGCTCAAACAGGATGCCCGAGCACCCCTGATGTGACCGTGATTCAGTCGCCGGAATCCTTTAAATGGGCGTTTTTGAACATCAGTGAGTGTGAATGGAGACGCCAAGAAATTATTATAGCACTTCCGTCTCTGAATGGTTTTATGGCCATGAATAAAGCTATAAATAAAATGGAAGAAAAACGTCTAGAGCTGAATGATGATAGGCCTTTTAGAATAAAAATAAGAGATACAGATCTGAGTTTGTATAAAGTTCATTTAGACCGTCATTCGGTTTCGGTCGTTTTAGTTCAAGATCTTTCTAGAATAAAAGCGGTCGATAATGTAAAACTTGAAAACGGGCAAAACGAAACTTCCTTTAACAGCATATACATTATTCAGCCCGCATCTCCAGGGATTAATTTTGAATCGGCTTCGCGTAAAAATAAACAATTATATATTAAACTCGGCGCCAGCGTCGGGCCGGCCATAAATTTTAAGCGTGATGACTTGTCACAAGGTCAAATGACGCCGACATTTGGCGTAAGAACAAACCTAAAACTGCTTATTAATTTTCAATTAAATTGAATTTGAAAAACTGAATTCGTTATAGAAGATGGAGTCCATGTTCCAGAACATTTTGATTCAAAGTAACTTTGTCTTTGAGCTTGAGCGCATCCATTATTATAAGAATTATTTTTGAGTGCCGTGCACATTTGGCTTAAGGTGGAAAAAGATTTTTCCCCCGTCGTGCAGAAACCTTCACTAAAAGAATATTTGAATTCCTCGTTCGCGGCATCTTGCAGTTGAGTGCAGGATGCACACGCTATAGCTATTAAAAATATAATAGCTATTTTCATTATTATTTTCTTTCCGAAATCGGAGTCACTTTACGTTGAGCCGATCCGATGTACTCAGACAATGGACGAATAATACGATTATTTGCTGTTTGCTCCATAATATGAGCCGACCATCCCGTGGTACGAGCCATAACAAAAATAGGGGTAAAGAAATCTATTTCAAAACCCATCATGTAGTAAGCGGGTCCTGCAGGGAAATCTAAATTCGGGTAAATTTTCTTTTTCTCGACCATGACTTTTTCTAAAGACGCGTACATTTGCATCCATTTTTGATCACCAATGACATCAGCCATCACTTGTGCATATTTTTTCATGGTAGGGACACGAGAATCGCCAGATTTATAAACGCGGTGACCAAAGCCCATGACTTTTTTCTTTTGTGCTAAAGCGTCGATCATCCATTGCTCAGCCTTCGTCGGATCAGCAATTTCCATCATCATGTGCATAACCATTTCATTAGCTCCGCCGTGCAACGGGCCCTTTAAAGCGCCAATACCAGCCACGGTCGCAGAATAAATATCTGATTGAGTTGAAGTCACAACTCGAGAGGTAAATGTCGAAGCATTAAAGCTATGTTCTGCGTAAAGGACTAAGGACACATCGAAAGCTTTGACCACGCGAGCGTCGGGAACTTTACCAAAGCACATGTGAAAGAAATTTTCAGAAATAGATAAAGCCGGGTTAGGTGCAATAAAATCTAAACCTTTTTTGAAACGGTAATCAGCCGCAACCATTGTCGGAATTTTAGCTAATAAGTGAATCGCTTTATCTAAGTTTGTTTCAGGCGATGCATCCCAAATACGAGTATCTTCGCAACCTAAGAAACTTACCCCGGTACGAACTGAATCCATCGGATGACATTTTTTAGGAAGTGATTTGATCACGTTGAGATTATCTTTAGAAATATCACGCAATGATTTTTCTTTTTTAGAAAATTCTTCTAATTGAGCACGATTGGGAAGTTCACCTGTGTACATCAAGTAAGCCACTTCTTCGAAAGAGCAATTTTCAGCTAAGTCTTGAACGGGGTAGCCACGATAAACTAAAGAATTTGTCTCGGCATTTACTTTAGAAACGCTTGAAGTATCCATAACAACGCCTTCAAGACCTTTTTTAACATTCATTTTTTCTGGTTCAGCTACGTAATCGGGATTGATATA
>CALMPX010000301.1 GCA_937871355.1 uncultured Bdellovibrio sp. | reverse complement strand
AAGATGGTTTAGCCGTTTTTAATTATATTCATAAACAATATGCACCTACAAAATTAATGGCGATCGGACAAAGCTTAGGCTCAAACGTTTTAGTCCGAACGTTGCAGGAGCTTCCGGATGATCAACAACCCCAGATGGTTGTTCTTGATTCATCTTTTACATCCTATCAGTCCGCTGCAAGTTCAGCATTATCACAACGCTGGTTTCTTTACCCTTTAATTCCTTTAGTTTACCTCACGATCGATGACACCTACAGTGCAGAAAAAACTTATGACAAAACACCTCAAGTTCCCGCTTTATTTTTTCACGGCACAAAAGATACTCTGATTAAAAAAGAAAACGGAATTAGAAATTATGAAAAATGGCCAGGGCCTAAGGCTTTAGTTCTTAACGACGGTGGCACACACACATCAGCCTTCAGCGATCCGCGCTTTATTAATTCTAATAAAGAGATTCTTTTAAATTGTTTTTCGTTTGTTTTAGAATCAAAAAAAAATCAATTTGCTGATTGTGTCCAACTTAAAAAATAAAAAGCCCACCTTTTCAGATAGGCCGATATTCTATTATACTCAATATCGATCAGTAAAATTATTTTCCCGAGAACATAACACTGTACATGGCCGCATCGATCGCATACGGATCGTTCGAGCTGATCAATTTATTACCTGACTTAGTTAGCGTTTTATAAGCCAAGTAAACAGGAACATTACGTTTTAAAGAAAGGCTTGTTGGTTTTTCAGCTTGCACCGGAGCCAATTCTGTTGCGGCCATTAATGAATCCACTGTCCAATTTGTTCCCGCTAATAACTTAGCTCCGAGATCAAATGGTTTTTGCAAACGCACACAACCCGAAGACCGAAGACGGTCAGATTCAATAAATAAATTTCTTTCATTCGTATCGTGCAAGTAAATGGCATAATCATTTGTTAATGGAAACTTAATACGCCCTAAAGCATTCCATGGACCAGGAGATTGCACCAACGTATAAGGCAAACGAGAAGGATCTTGATTCCAATCGATCGAATAAGGATCAACTTCTTGGCCGTTGATATCACTGTAAACACGCGCATGTAAATCTAATGCATATCCACCAGAAGTCTCACGTAGCTTAGATAATTTGTCTTTTACAAAAATCGTACGTGGCACTGTCCAAGTGGGATTGAGCACCACTTCACGAGCCACATCGATCAGCATCGGTGTTTGACGATCCAACCGACCATTGATAGTTCTAAACGACATCGCTTCTGTTTCATTTTGAAAGTATTGAAAAGTTTGAAGAGCCAAATTAACATAAATGTATTCGGCCGCATTTTGATCTGGTAACCAACGCGTACGATCTAAATTGAGCATCCCTTGCGTAATAAGTTGATCAACTGATTTATCTAAAGCTTTCCACGTATTGGGACCCGCAATCCCATCAGAGACTAATGCATTATCCGTTTGAAAAGATTTAATCACAGCATCCAATTCCGCATCTACGACTGTGTTTGAGATATTGTTTGCATAGCCAAAATTAGCCAGCTGCGCACGAGCATAAGAGACAACAGGCGCATTGACTAAGCCTTTTTTAATCGTCACTAATGACAAGCCGACTGGCTTAGGCGACCATTTATTTTGCGCTTTAAGATCATTAACAGTTTTTAATGCCGCTAAAGCTTCGATATAAATACGGTTTTTCGGAGACACAACTGCCATGAACTGCTCTAAAGAAATAGATCCATTTAAATAATTAGTCGCAGAAATCTGATGAGCAAAGGCTTTCGCTTTAATCGGAGCTTTATCTGCAACCGCTGTTGGCAAAACACGTCCACGTGACAAATCACTGGCCATTCGAGCTACGATAGCCGCCAATCGTGGATCTAAGGCCGCTAAATTATTTGAATTAGCTAAACCCTGGAGCTCCGCTTCGATTACCGGATTTAAATACAGTGAATACATCAAGCCATGGTTAGTCAGAGCACGAGCTAAAGCCTGAATTCGTTGAAGTTTTTGCTGAGCCTGAGACACAGCCACCTGAGCCTGAACCATCGGCGTATAAACTTGAACAGCGACAGTAAAACCCATCAGAAGACTTGAAATTGTAGGTAATATAATTTTTTTCATAATGAGCCTATTTACCTAAAACTTTAATTTGAGTGATTTGAGCTAATCCGCCATTCATCGTGGTGATTTGTACTTTATCTGCATTTTCTTTAGCCGCTTTGAGATCGGCAATTGATTTAGAAAAATCTTTAGATTTGTTATCCAAGTATAGTAAAACTGGAGAATTACTTTCTTTATCAAGCTCCATAACCACTTTCATACCATCTTCATCTTGATTAAGATTGAGAATACGGCCAGTGAACTCACCGGCGAAGACAGATGAAGCTATCATTAACGTTAAGAGAACCAATAAACTTTTTTTCATATATTTTCCTTTGTTAAAAATTAAATTAAATTATTTCGGGGTCACAACTTCGGGTAGAGAGTTATCTTCATCTCCGATGACGCCAAAGAAATCTTTTGGTGTCTCAGTAATAATTTTTTGATAACTGGTTTTGTTGCCGTTGAGCATGTAATTATCTAAAGCCAACATCAAACGTGAATTTTCTGTGTTACCAAAGTAAGCTTCTTTCGCATACGCCAGAATATCTAAATTTTTCGTTCCGTTCGGATCGTCTGGGGTAATTTTACGTTTAAAAAATAAATCGGTATAATAAGCATAAGGAAGACAACTTCCAAAATAAATGATTTGGTAATTCGGATTAAATGGAATTTTAAATCCATGATTCGATTCAATACGATCTAAATTTAAATTTCGACCAATACCCGAGTGTCCGTCATACAAAATAACGGCTTCGTTTTTAACAGAATCTTTTAAAATATAATGAAAAGCCGCGCTTTTATCATTTAAGTAAGCTGTCTCAAGAAAAAATAACCGAATTCTAATATTTCCTCTCGGAGTCGCTTTAAGTAATTCTTCCGCAAATGGCATCTGAAGCTGACTGCGCAAACTATAAAGAGAGCGAACCTCCTCAGCTGTCATCGTGCGTGTTGAGTAACCTAAAGTCTTAATTAAAAAGTTTCTCATCTGTATATAAGCGCTTGCACCCTCATCTTTTAATTGAGGATCTAAAGGATTCCAGTTGGTATTCGAGTGGCTGGCTGATCCAAAATACATCGTCACTGCCAGTTGATTATCAACAATAAGACGATCGTATTCAGGATAAGTATCCGTTGTAGCTGCAATCGCTTTCAGTGCAACGTCCGTTTTAAACCAATGAGTATCTTTAATTAAGGGACAACGTGCTTTTTCAGGATTCCAAGCATACCAAAAATTTCCATCGTCGACTTCCTCATCTGAAGAATGACATTTTTGTTTCGATAAAGACCATAATTTATCTGGCATAATCGGCACATTAAATTGAATCGAAGTGAGTCCCGTTTTAAATACACCCTTACCACTCAAATTGTAATAAACGAGATAATCGCCATTCGACAAAATTTCAAAATTATTAATCTTAGTTTCATATCCTGCGTAAACTGCGCCTTGATCATGAATACTACCTAGTACGAACTTCATAGCGTATTTAACTGAACTGCGAATAGAATCTTCGGTGGGCTCACCCGTCGATTTACTTACTACGATCCGGGCATTAAAATTAAATGTGGCCTCATTAGCTCCGGCTCCAAAGTACGAAGGGGTTTCTATGACAAGATCGTCTGCCTTTTTGGCACAACTCATACTGAGAGCTCCAACAGCTAATAAATACGCTGCTGATAAAACCAATTTTTTCAAAAGTGGCGTAACCATATCTACGAGCTCCTACGATGAAACGTAACCATTTAAGATTTCGTAAGAGGATTTGCGAATACTATTCCAGTTGAATTGGCTTATATCGATTTTAAACCAGGTAAAGTGACGAAGTGTTTTACAATGATACAATTAGGGCGGCGTATTGACGAGGGATGCCGTCCGAGTGTGGAAAAAATAAAAAACCGCAGACTTCAGTCAAAACTGAATTCTGCGGTTACAAGTGGATGATAAAACGTTCTTAATTCTTTACATTTAGCTTGCTAGCAACTTCAAAGCTAATTGTTGTTGAGAATTCGCCTGGCTTAACACTGAAGTAGCTGCTTGTTGCATGATGCTACTTTTTGCTAAGTTTGACGACTCTGCCGCCATATCCGTATCACGAATTCTCGAGTTTGCTGCTGAGTAATTTTCCTCTGCAACCATTAAGTATTCCGCTGTCGATTGCAATCGGGTCTGTAAAGCTCCGTAGTTTGCTCTCGCTCCGTTAACTCTATTAATAGCTTCATCTAAGAAGGCTAAACTTTGCTGAGCTCCGAGTTTATTCTCGACGGTTATTTCGCCGATACCAAGCCCTTCAAGCGTTGCGTTTCCGACTGAAGTGTCAAAACTAATTCTATCTTCGAATTCATTATTACCATTTCCGACGTGGAAGTCGTATTTGGCACTCTGTCCATTCAATAAGCCAACGCCATTGTATTTCGTTGAATTCGCCGTTCGGTCGATTTCTTCTTTGAGTTGTTGATACTCAATGTTAGTAAACTTCCGTTCGTTATCACTGAGAGTATCTGATGCTGATTGCATCGCCAGCTCGCGCAGGCGGATCAACATATTTGATACTTCGCTCATACCACCTTCGGCGACCTGCACTAAAGAGATCCCGTCATTGGCATTTCGATTCGCTTGTTTAAAACCACGAATCTGAGCCTTTAAGTTTTCACTGATCGCTAAACCAGCGGCATCGTCTGATGCTTTGTTAATTCTGTATCCCGATGCTAATCGAGCCATCGCAGATTGTTGCGCATTTCCTACAGAAAATAAATTTCTCTGTGCGTTCAATGCGGATACGTTTGTTGCTATACGTAATCCCATTCTATCCTCCTTGTTTAAATATCATCCGTGAACATTACCTTTCCTTGGTCGCAGAAAGAATCCTTTCCTTCTGTTTTTAAAACACTTCTTTTTTTTAAAAGCTCTTCTTAACAAAAATCTTATCTGTTAAAATTCACTTATTAACTTTTTTGTAACAAACTTAATGCCAAGCTATTTTGCTGATTAGCTTGGGCTAGTATCGCAGTTCCCGATTGCATCAGTACATTTTGCTTTGCATATTCTGAACTTTCTTGCGCAATATCCGCATCTTTAATTCTCGAATTCGCTGTCGCAATGTTTTGCTCACTTTCCATTAAGGTCTCGACAGTTGAATTTAAACGCGATTGCATCGCTCCTAAATTCGATCGAATACCATTTACGTGATTAAGAGCATCATCTATATTTGTTAATGATTCCTGTGCTCCTAATTTCGTTCCCACATCACAAAAATTAACACCCAAAGAAATCGTCGTCGTATCCGCTTTAGATGGATCATACGATATGCGATCAATATCTTGTGAATTTTTTGTATTCACTTGAAAATCGATTTTTTCTCCTACTCCAGATAATAACGGAGTTCCGTTAAACTCTGTCGAACCAGATATGCGATCAATTTCTGATAATAACTGTTTATATTCCGTATTTATCAAAGAACGCTCTCTATCACTGTTTGTATCTGAGGCGGCTTGCATCGCCAACTCACGTAAACGAATAAGGTTATTACTAATTTCAGCGAGGCCACCTTCAGAAATTTGAATCATCGATATACCATCTTGAGCATTCCGGTTCGCTTGTTTAATCCCTCTGAGTTGAGATTTAAAATTTTCAGAAATAGCCGAACCAACCGCATCATCTGATGCTTTATTGATTCTTGA